>JANLSY010000171.1:0-11602 GCA_031362665.1 Sphingomonadales bacterium | reverse complement strand
CCGCCCAGCCCGACGTGACGACGATCAAGACCTACGTGAAAGACACCTGCGGCTTCGAGCTCGCCTGACGGCGACCCCGAACGGGCTCAGTGGATCTCGCCGCGCTTCAGGATGACGTGGTCGATCAGGCCGTACTCCTGGGCCTCGTGGGCCGAGAACCAGCGGTCGCGGTCGGCGTCGGCCACGACCTTGTCGTAGGGCTGGCCCGTGTGCTGCGAGATGCGCTCGAACAACATCTTCTTCGTGTACGCCATCTGCTCGGCCTGGATGGCGATGTCGGATGCCTGGCCCCGCAGGCCACCGAGGGGCTGGTGCATCATGATGCGGGAGTTGGGCAGGGCGTAGCGCTTGCCCGCCGCACCGGCGCACAGCAGGAACTGGCCCATGGAGGCGGCCAGGCCCATGGTGATGGTGGCGATGTCGCACGAGACGAACTGCATGGTGTCGTAGATGGCCATGCCGGCCGTGACCGAGCCACCGGGCGAGTTGATGTAGAGCCAGATGTCCTTGTTGCTGTCCTCGCCCTCGAGGTACAGCAACTGGGCGCAGATCATGTTGGCGATCTCGTCGTTCACATCCGTGCCGAGGACCACGATGCGGTTCTTCAGCAGACGGTTGTAGATGTCCATGCGGCCGTCGGGGGCGCCGTCGAGGAACGAGGGGTTGGGCATCGGCTTTTCCCAATTCGTGAACGATTTGCGTGCGCGCAATGTCGCGGAAATGCTGGCCGAGGGCCGTAATGACGATTTGCTCGACCTCGCGCTTGAAGCCGGTTTCAGTTCAAAGGCAAGTTTCAATCGCGCCTTTACCGCCAGTTTCGGAATGCCTCCATCCCATTGGCGCAAACGTCTCAAATCATGAATTTCTGAGAATTTGGCCAAATGGGACGACCTGCCCGACGGAATGCGTCATCCAGCGACCGTAACAAGGAGACTGATATGAATCGACGTAACTTTCTTTCGACCGTTGGTGTAGGCATCGCCGGCAGCGTCTCGCGTCCCGCGGCAGTTCATGCATTAACGACTACGGCAACCGACGATATCGGGATTGTACGCGAGATACTCACGACTTTGCACCCGGGCCTGTACCGATATAACAGCCCGATGGGCATCGACGCCGCGCTGTCACGGCTGGCAAAGCAATGGACCAAGCAACCCGATCTCGCCGCACGTTACCTTAACCTGTCGCGATTCCTGGCCACACTTAAATGCGGTCACAGCTACGCCAATCTTTTCAACCAGACATCGGCTGTGAAACAGAAACTGTTTGATCGCGGCTCGCGTCTGCCCTTCGCCTTCAAATGGATCGGCGACAAGATGGTCGTTTTGCAGGACCAGAGCGGAACAGGATCACTGCCGCGCGGCACATTGATCAAAGCTATAAATGATGTGCCGGTCGGTGAACTGCTCGACAGGCTAATGCCTTATGTCCGCGCCGACGGCAACAATGACGCCAAGCGCCGCGCGCTGCTGTCGATGACCGGGGCGGACGAATATGAGACGTTCGATATATTCCACGGCCTGCTGTACGGCGCGCCCGGTTCAGAACGGGGCGAACCGAAAAGCGGCGAGCATCGGCTGCGCTTGCGATTGCCCGGTTCCAATAGCGACGTCTGGGTCGACTTGCCCGCGCTGACGCTCGGTCAACGACAAAGCTTTATCAAGTCCGCCGACAACCGTGGCGACGGGCCTGTCTGGGACTGGAGCATGCGCGAGGATGGCATCGCCGTGTTGCGGATGGATGGATGGGCGCTGTTTAACAGCAAATGGGACTGGAAAAGCTGGCTCAATGACAGGATCGATAGTCTTATCGGAGCTAAAGGTTTGGTCGTCGATATCCGTGAGAATGAAGGCGGGCTTGATTGCGGTGATTTGATACTATCGCGACTGGCGACAAAGGACATTGTCATGCCCTCTGCCGACCGGCTTGTTCGGTATCGCAAGACGCCGAAACATCTCGATCGCTTTCTCGATACTTGGGACGACAGTTTCCGCGATTGGGGTAGTGATGCGGAAGCTTACGATGATCGCTATTACCGGCTGAAACGCGACGATAACGGTATCATCGCCGCCAAGGGTCCGCGTGTCGAAATACCTATGGCCGTGTTGACCGGTGCCCAAAATAGCAGCGCGACGTTCCAATTTGCCAACCTCTGCAAATTAACCGGCCTTGGCACGCTAGTTGGCGAAACCACCGGCGGCAATCAGCGTGGGATTAACGGCGGCGCGTTTTTCTTTGCGCGCTTGCCTGATTCGGGGATTGAATTCGACGTGCCCTTGATCGGCTATTTCCCCAAGGGCAAATTACCCGATGCAGGTATCGACCCGGATATCCGGGTCGGGCTGAATGCCGCAGCAATTGCTGCGGGCAATGACCCGCAACTGAATGCAGCAGTCGCGCACCTGCTGCGACGATAGGCAAAGAAAAAGGCGGCCCTCTCGGTGCCGCCTTCCTCCAAATGTCGATTTAATTACAAACCGGAACTACCGGCCTTCGCGGGCGGCCTTGCCAAACACGCGATACTGTTCGTTGCCGACAAAGCCGAAGCGGGTAATACCGCTGCGCTTTACGACGACCAACGCCTTGTCAACCGTGTCATACGGCGCGGTTGGCGCGGGCTGGAACTGAAGCTCCGGCTCGGGATTCATAGATGTGGTCTGAACCAGAAACGACTCTACTTGCTGCAGCGTTACTGGTGTACCGTTCCACTGGATCGTGCTGTCCGGCAATATGATGATCTTGTTTATCACCGGATCGATCGGAATTTCCGGTGGAGGTGCATTTGGATCGTTGACCGGAAGGTCGATATTTACGGCGTGCGAAACCGGGGGGATGGTGATCATCAGCATGATGAGGAGCACGAGCATGACGTCGATCAACGGCGTCGTGTTCATTTCCATCATCGGCTGGCCATCATCCTTGCCGCCACTCATTGCCATACTACGTACTCCTCAGAGAATTTGCTTACTGCACGTTCGCATTTTCGAACGGCGAAGAAATGAACCCAACGCGGGCGAAACCAGCCATTTGCATGGTGTAGATAGCGCCGCCGATGCACCGGTATGGCGTGTTGATATCACCACGTATATGCGCCTCGGGCAACATATCGGGTTCGATCAGACCTGCCGCTGCGGCTTGCTCGCCGCCCAGTTTTTCGAACTCGGCTTTCAGATGCTTCGCCGCACGGTCAACCAGCTCGGTTGAATCGATCGGAGTCACATTCCAGTAAATGCGACATTCGCCATTGGGATTGGCACCATCATAGGCAGGATCGCCTGGGTCACGCCCGGCCGAATCCGTTGTAGTCACCGATAACAGAACGTTTTCGCGCTTTGCCTTCGTAGGTTCGAACTTCACGACCGGAATGTCCATCTTCACCGTCTGAATGGCGACAGGAATTGCGATGAGGAAGACGATTAGGAGCACCAGCATGACGTCCACAAGCGGAGTCGTGTTGATGTCAGACATTGGCGTGTCTATGGCGCCGCCTCCTGAACTGATTGCCATTGGCTAATCCTCTCTAGCTAAATTGGGTCAAAATCGAGAGCCGGATAATACCGGCGGTCGGGGCTGCGACGCGGCGCAGCCCTTACCCAATCTTACTTCTTCACCGCGGCAGGAGCAGGCTTACCGGCCTGTGCCATAACGGCTGGCTTTACGCGACCACCCGACGAGATGTAACCAAGTACATCGTTCGAGAATGTCGCAAGGCTGCGGGCGATCGATTTGTTACGCGCCTGGAGCCAGTTGTACGCAAGCACCGCAGGCACAGCGACGAACAGACCGATGGCGGTCATGATAAGCGCTTCACCGACCGGACCTGCAATCTTGCCGATGTCGGCCTGACCAGCGATACCAATTTTAATCAGCGCCGAATAAATGCCAATAACCGTACCGAGCAGACCGACGAACGGAGCGGTTGCACCAACAGTCGCAAGGAACGGCAGGCCGCCCGCAAGCTTGTCGTTGATCGATTGTTCCGAACGCTCCATTGCGCCGTGCAGCCAGTCATGCGCTTCGACAGGGTCGGTCAAAAGGCCATGCTGCTTTTGCGCTTCAATGCCGTCATCGACAACCTGGCGGAACGCACTGTTCTTATCGAGCTTTGCAGCACCTTCTTCCAAGGTGTTGGCACGCCAAAACTGGGCTTTCACCTGCTTAGCCTGATTGAGCACCTTCTGCTGCTCGAACAATTTGGTGAACATGATGTAAAACGAAAAGACCGACATGATGACCATGACCGAGAAAATCGCGATGGAGATCGGGCCGCCTTCTTTAAGTGCAGGAATCAGACCGAATTGGGCTGCTGCCTCTGGTGCTGCGGTTAGGAACAAAATCGACATTTTAACTACCTCTCAGAAAAATTTGACGTGCTAGCAAAAAGGCCCGGCGCGAAGGCTCCCCCTTGCCGGGCCATTGAAATTATTTGGGAATTTGCCACCTGACACGATTCGAATAGCTGCCAGTGGTCGGGTTACCGCTGCCATCCAGGGCCGGGTCAAAACGCGCACGACGCGTAACGTTGGTGCAAGTCGCCTGATCTAGATCAGGGTGACCACTGGACGAGGTAATTTGACAATCAGCCACGCGGCCATTGGCGCCGACGGTGACACGGAAACCGGTGGTGCCTTCGCGTTCCTGCTGGAGCGCACGCGACGGATAGTCGTTCGTGTTCGCCCAGTTGCCAGGGTTACCCTTTGGAATCGGGTTTGGACGCTTCGCCACAGGCGGCGGCGGCGGAGGTGCCGAGGGTGCAGGCGGCGCGGCTGTCGGCACGATCGGTGCAGACGGCGGCGGGTTCTGCACGGTTGTGATCGTTGGCGGCGGCGTCACCGTCTTGACCAGAGGCGGCGGCGATACCACCGGCGGCTCGATCTGCTTTTCAGGCTCTGGTGGTGGCTCTTCCTCTTCGGGAGGCTCTTCTTCCTTCACGTCGACGACGGTCATTTTTTCCTTGATGGCAAGGACCGCATCGTAAGCGAGACCGGTCACCAAGGCATAACCGAGGAACGCGTGAAGAAGGATAACAATGATGACCGAAACCAAACGGTTCGTGCTCATCCCATCTTGATCAGCATATGCCATGCGGAAAGTACTCTCCTACCTTCAAAACAAAAAAGCGCATTACCATCGCATGTTTTGCAAATGCGACCGAAACACCCCCAGCGATATCGAAATCTTTTATTTTTGCCTTCGATTCATCGCAGCTTTAGCCAAGCGATAGAGGGCAGGCAATCCGGATTCTGCGATTCATCCGCAATTCATGTCACGACTTACCATAAGGGGACAGATCGGTTAAGCGCCGAAGTAGCGCCGCGGGCGGCGACTCTGGAAGGAAAAGAGATGAAAGCTGGCAAGCAGGCACTTGGATTCGCAGCGATAATGCTTGGATTTGGCGGCATGGCGTCAGCACAAACAGTGTTAAGCCTGCCTAATGCTTTGGCAGTTCCGGCCGATGGCGCTGCCTATGCTGATATTGCGGATCTGGTCACCATTTCTCCGCTTATCATCGATACAACCATCAGGAATTTGCAAAAAATTGCGCCTGAACAGGCGGTCGGCACTCCCGCAAATATGCAAAGGATGCTTGTGGAAGCCGACGTCATCGCCTTGATTCGCGGTGAGGGCGGCATAACTCCGCGCATCCGTTTTCTGCTCGATGTACCGAAAGACCCGAAAGGCAAAATTCCAAAACTGAAAAAACAGCGGCTATTCCTGTTTGGCAGCACGGTAGCAGGACGACCCGGCGAAATTCGCCTGTCGCGTCCCAACGCATTGGTACAATATAGCGCCGCGAACGACACACTATTGCGCAATATCACCAAAGAAGCCGTTCTTATCAACGCGCCTTCA
This sequence comes from Sphingomonadales bacterium, assembly GCA_031362665.1. Taxonomy (GTDB): domain Bacteria; phylum Pseudomonadota; class Alphaproteobacteria; order Sphingomonadales; family Sphingomonadaceae; genus Sphingorhabdus_B. Next base: position 5,749 of record JANLSY010000171.1, on the reverse strand, counting down.
AAAATAACTGGCGTAATTAGCGCTTTTTACAGCTCGGGGACCGTGCTGGGTGAAGGTGAAACGCAGGTTTTTTTAAAGACCGCGAAAGAGCAGCCGTTATCACTTTCGATACTGAGCCGTCCCGGCCAGTCAAAACGATGGGCGGTTTCGACGGCTGAAGTTATTGACGAATCGGCTACCGCTCCCGCCAAATTCACGCTTTTATGGTATCGCCTCGCCTGCGACCTGCCGCGTACTCTATCGTCCGATTTGGTCGAGGCAGCTATTGGCGGCGATGCGGCACGCGCGCAGGCCGATTACAAATTCGTGCTGGATTCGCTCGGACCCTGCGGCCGCAAGCGTTAGGGCGCGGCGTAAATCGGTGCGGCCTCTGCCAGCACCAACGTAAACCAGTTATCCGCGTCGCTATAATCGGTGATCGGCGTCCAACAGCCTGCGCGCAGCAATAGCCGCAGGCCGCGCAGGTCGTATTTGTGACTATTTTCAGTGTGGATAGTGTCACCTTCGGCCATCGTAAAAAGCTCACCATCCAACACGAACCGAACATTGCGAACACAGCGCAAATGCATTTCGATTCGCGACTGCATATCGTTCCAGCGCACATCATGAACAAAGGCGTCGATCGGGATGTCGCCCTCAAGCTCGCGGTTGATGCGGTGGAGCAGGTTCAGATTGAACGCGGCCGTCACACCAGCGGCGTCGTCATATGCCGGGATAAGCACATTGGTCGACTTGATTCGGTCAAAGCCGATCAGCAACTTTGCCCCTTCTTTCAGTGTATCTCGCATATGCCGAAGCAGATTGACGCTGCTTCGCGGAACGAAATTGCCAATCGTGGAACCGGGGAAAAAGCCTAAGCGATCCGCCCCGCCAAGCGAAGGCAGTTCCATCGACTCCGTAAAATCGGCTTCGATTGGGATGACGTCGAGTGCAGGAAACTTTGCCTGCAATATCTCTGCCGAGGTGCGAAGATAGTCGCCGGAAATGTCGATCGGTACATATGCCGAAGGAGCAACGGCGTCGAGCAGCAGGGGAGTTTTGGTGGCACTTCCTGCACCGAACTCGATAACTGCGACACCCTGCCCCACCCGATGCGCAATGTCGCCGCGGCACTGTTCAAGCAGAGCAGTCTCGGTCCGCGTTGGATAATATTCCGGCAACCGCGTAATCTCGTCGAATAGCTCCGATCCGCGTTCGTCGTAAAACCAGCGCGCCGGAACAGCACGACGCGGCCCACGCAAACCTTCAAGCACATCGGCGCGAAACTGCGGATCTGCGCGCAGCTGAAAATCGGCCTCAGACATCTTTGGCCAGACGCAATCCGGTAAATTGCCAGCGCTGGTGCGGGTAGAAGAAATTGCGATAGCTTGCCCGCAAATGCCCACGCGGGGTCGCGCAGCTTCCGCCGCGCAGCACAAACTGCCCGCTCATGAACTTGCCATTATATTCGCCGACCGCTCCCTCGGCGGCGCGAAAACCCGGATAGGGGCGATAGGCGCTACCGGTCCATTGCCAGACGTTGCCGAAAAGGGCACGCGCGCCCGACGCCGACGGCCGCACCGCGCCGGGGGCATCAAGCTGATTTCCTCCATTTGCGTCATGGCTCGTGGCAACCACTTCCCATTCGGCTTCGGTGGGCAGTCGGGCACCCGCCCAACTGGCATAGGCATCGGCCTCAAAAAGGCTGATATGCGTTACCGGCGCCGCAACATCCAACAACCGCAGCCCATCCAACCCGAAGGCAAGCCATCGGCCGTCATTGTCCTGCTGCCAGTATAGCGGCGCGGCAATGCCTTCGCGTTGCACCCATGCCCAACCATCGGACAACCAGTGGCGGGGCTCGCTATAACCACCATCGTTCATGAATTGCATCCATTCGCCATTGGTCACGGTTCGGTCGGCAAGCGCAAAAGGTTGCAAGATCATTTGGTGGCGCGGACCTTCGCAGTCGAAGGCAAAGCTATCGCCTTTGTGCCCGATGGACTGGATACCCGATGGCCCCTCTATCCAGCCCAAAGGCGCGACACCGGATGATGGTATATCGCGCAAAATTGGCTCCGGCCAATAGGCTGGCAACATAGGATTGCACGAAAACAGATGCAAAATGTCGGTCAGCAGCAATTCCTGATGTTGTTGCTCATGGTGGATACCAAGCTCAACCAATTGCAATGCTGCGTCGGGCAGATTGTTCCAGTGCGCGTCGATGCTCGCTTCGACATGGGCGCGATATTCCAGGATTTTCGTCAGCGACGGCCGGGAAATCAACCCACGCGCGGTGCGCGAATGGCGCGCTCCCTCGGCCTCATAGTAACTGTTGAACAGATAAGCGAAACTGTCGTCGAATGCGCGATATCCGGAAACATGGTCCCGCAGGATAAAGCTTTCGAGGAACCATGTGACATGCGCCAGATGCCATTTTGTTGGCGACGCGTCTGGCATTGACTGGACGGTGGCATCGGCATCAGACAATGGTGCCGCCAGATCCGCTGTTAACTTACGCGTTGTAAAAAACCGGCCTTTAAGGTCGGCAATCACCGCGACGCGCCCGGGACCCACAGGATATCGCCGCCCCGGCCAACATTAACGAGACGGCACAGCACGAAAAGATAATCCGACAGGCGATTGAGATATTTTAGCGCCTGCGGATTTATGCTTACATTCTGCGACGCCGCGACAAGTGCGCGTTCGGCGCGTCGCGCGATTGTGCGCGCCATGTGCATATGTGCCGCTGCCGCGCTTCCGCCCGGCAGGATAAAGCTGGTCAGCGGCGGTAATTGCTCGTTCGCGGTATCAATTGCCGCTTCCAGCCAATCAACCTGTGCCGCGACGATCCGCAACTCCATCGGGGATGGCTCGAAACTCTCACCAGGAGTGGCGATATCTGCGCCCAGATCAAACAAGTCGTTCTGGATGCGGCGCAGTCCGGCAACAAGCGGCGTATGACCCTCGTCCGCCTCTAGCGCTTGGATTACGACGCCAAGCGCGCTGTTGGCTTCATCAACCTCACCAATTGCGCACAGCCGTGTGTCCGTTTTCGAAACGCGCGATCCATCAACGAGTCCGGTGGTACCGTCATCGCCTGTGCGCGTATAAATCTTGTTCAGCTTGACCATGAACTGGGCTTATCCAGCCTTGAAGACCATAAGCAACAGTACAATCAGCAAGATGGTGATCGCCTGCCATTTGACACGGGCAAACATCATCTTGTTCTGCACGTTGAGCGAATTGGGAATACCATGTTCGTCAACCTCTGCAGGGCGCATATTGGCAAACGCATGAAGCCCGCGAACCAGCGCAAACACGACCGCGCCAGCGGCGGCAACTATCAACAAAACCAGCAAAATCGTCATGGGGGATATCCTTTTGCAAGGCCAATACCCTGCGCGCCCTATCTAGGCACTGGACAGCGAAATGCCAAGCGGCAGGACACTCTGACGCAAATTATCGATAAGTGCGCGGCCGTCCTCCCCCGCCAGACGCCGTGTCGACAGGGCAGGAGAAGACTTGCTTTTGGCCAGTTTCTCGCCGCTATCGTCGAGCAATAGGGGATGGTGCCAGTAAACAGGTGTCGGCAGGCCGAGCAATTCCTGCAGCAGCCGGTGGATTGCGGTATAGGCGAACAGGTCCTTGCCCCGCACAACATGACTGATGCCATCGGCCGCATCATCTTCGGTTGCGGCAAGATGATAGGACGCCGGCGTATCCTTGCGCCACAACACGACGTCACCGAATAGCATTGAGTCCGCAAATTGCTCGCCTGCTGCAAGATCGGTCCATTTCAGTGCGCCGGAGAGTGCAACGGCCTTTGCCATATCGATGCGCCAGTTATGTGGCGCATCCTCGCCAATCGCTCGGTCGCGGCAGGTGCCGGGATAATGCGGCCCGTCGGGTCCATGCGGCACAGGTGTCAGCTTTAGTGAATCTGCAATGTCGCTGCGTGTGCACGAACAGCGGTATAACAACCCAAGCGATTTGAGCTTTTCCAGAGTTTTGGTATATCGGTCGATATTGTTCGATTGATATTGCACAGGCCCGTCTGGCACCAACCCCAACCATTCGATATCCGCCAATATCGTGTCGATATGCTCCGGCCTGCTCCGCGTTCCGTCGATATCCTCGATGCGCAGCACAAATTCCCCGCCATGCTCCCGTGCAAAATCATGCGCGCACAGCGCCGAATAAGCGTGCCCCAGATGCAGCGCGCCATTCGGACTCGGCGCAAATCGCGTCCGCACCCTCCCCTGTGGCGCAAAATCCATGACAGGTAAAAATCCCATATCTAGTGCGTTTGCCCTCTTGACGTCACAATATGTGCAAATAGGTTGGCTATGTCGTGGCGTATGTCAAAATGCTGTAACGCCAATAGGCTTAAAGCGGCTATGACAACAGGGGGAGTAGGTTCGACTTATGTTGCATACCGGAACTTTCGAAGCAGCTGGCAGGGCGCGGCATCCGGAAAATTGCCCCGCTCTGGTGCTGAACGCTGATTACACGCCGCTCAGTTACTATCCGCTGAGCCTGTGGCCGTGGCAGACCGCGATCAAGGCGGTGTTCCTCGACAAGGTCGATATCGTCTCCAGCTACGACCGGCATGTGCACAGCCCGAGCCTCGACATGAAAATCCCGTCGGTCATCGCGCTGCGTCAATATGTGAAGCCGTCCGAATATCCTGCCTTCACGCGCTTCAACCTGTTCCTGCGCGACAAGTTTGAATGCCAATATTGCGGGTCGGGCGATAATCTGACTTTCGACCACATCGTCCCGCGCCGACTGGGCGGCATCACCAGCTGGGAAAATGTCACCACCGCCTGCCTGCCCTGCAACCTAAAGAAGGGCGGACGGACACCCAAGCAGGCGCATATGCAGCTCAACATGGCCGCAATCCGCCCGACAAGTTGGCAGTTGCAGGACAGAGGCCGCGCCTTCCCGCCAAACCATCTGCACGAAACATGGCACGACTGGCTCTATTGGGATATCGAGCTGGAGGGTTAGGCTTCCGTGTTTTGCGGATGTCCCCCTGCGCGCTGAGGTAACAGCCAGATCAACAGACCAATCGCGACCGCCAAAACCAGAGTTGCTATTGGCCTGCTCAGGTCAAGGCCGCCTTTATCCATTGGCTTGTCGAGAAAATCGCCGACCGTTGCACCCAATGGCCGGGTAAGGATAAACGCCGCCCAGAATAGCAAAACGCGCGAAAAGGATGTGGCGTAATACAGCGCGGCTGTAATCGCCAGCAACGCGGAAAATACCGCCGCCGCGCCAAGATAACCAAAGCCCGACGTATCGGCCATCCAGTCTCCCAGTGCAGTTCCCAGGGTCTGCGAAAAGGTGATCGTTATCCAGTAAAACATCTCGGCCTTGGGCGTATTCACATCGTCAGCGGAAATTTTACCGAGCGAGAATTTCCAGATAAGAAGAGAAGCTACGACCAGCGCCAGTAGCAAGGTGGAACCGCCGGTATAGCCTATCCCCAAAGAGCGCGTGGCATAGTCTGCCATTGTCGTACCCGCCGTGGTCGATGCAATGATCGTGGCCCAGTACAAGGCGGGGTGAAAATTGCGCGACCTGATCTGGAACGCGGCCAATATAAGCAGCAGCGGCAAAAACACTGCAGTTCCGATTACATAGCCTGCATCATGCGACAAGCCGACCATATCGGTAAAGCTCATGCTGACGCTGTCACCGCCCGTTTCGCCAAGCGTGGTTGCCAGCACCTTGATGACCCAGAAGCCCAAGGTGATGGCGGGAA
>JANLSY010000150.1:0-6348 GCA_031362665.1 Sphingomonadales bacterium | reverse complement strand
CAAAATGCCGAACCGGAGCAAGCCGAAACAACCGAAGCGCAGGGTCCGGATCAGGCCGCAACGGCAACCGAAAATGCCGAAGGGCAAGCCGATCCCGCAGCTGAAGCGGCGGCGCCCGAGGAAGAGGAAGTTGACGTTTCTATCCCCGGCGGTGAGGAAATCGTTGTTCGCGGCTATCTGGACCGCAACATTTCAAAGAATGCACCGCAAGTCGTTTCGGTGTTGTCGAGCGCCGATATCGAGCGCACCGGCGAGGGCGACATTGCGGGCGCACTGGCGCGCGTGACGGGTCTTTCGGTCGTTGGTAATGGCTTTGTCTATGTGCGCGGTCTCGGCGACCGCTATTCGCTCGCGTTGCTCAACGGCTCGCCGTTGCCAAGTCCCGAGCCACTCAAGCGCGTCGTTCCGCTCGATCTGTTCCCGACCAGCGTTATCGCATCGTCGCTGGTGCAAAAGACCTATTCGGCCAATTTCCCCGGTGAATTCGGCGGCGGCGTTATCAATCTGACGACCAAGGCAATCCCGCGTGAGCCGTTCCTAACCATCGGCGGGGATCTTAGCATCAACGGCGAAACCACCAATCGATTGGGCTACACTTATTATGGTAGTTCGCAGGACTGGAGCGGCTTCGACAACGGCAACCGCGACCTTCAGCCTGCGCTTCGTGCCTATTTGGCCAGCGGTCAGCGGATCAGCGCGGGCAACGTCGATACGCAGGCAATCGCCGGACAGCTCGTCACCGGACGCAATGCCGTTATCCAACGCAACAAGAATCTGCCCCCCAACGGCTCGGCCACGGTCACTGGCGGCACCAACTGGGAGATCGGCGACGACGCAACGCTGGGGATTATCTTCAACGCCGGATACAGTAACAAATGGCGTACCCGTGATACGATCCAGCAGACGGCATCGACCATCGATCTCAGCCAGAAAGAGTTGGATTTCAAGAAGGTTATCACCGACAACAGGATCGTCGTAAACGGCTTGGTCGGCTTCGGTATCGAAGCTGGCGACCAGAAGGTGCGCTGGACGAATTTGTTCATCCGCGATACGCTGAAGCAAGCCCGCCTCGGCGTCGGTACACGCCAGACAACATCGCCTACCGCGACGTTGATGCAGCAGGATACCGCATGGTTCGAACGGCAACTGGTTGATTCACAAATGGTCGGCGAATTCAAATTGTCACCCGATGTGAACCTCAGCTTCCGCGTGGCTTATGCCAATTCGAAGCGCGAGGCGCCAGACGAGTTCAGCTTCGAATATTATCGCAGCAATCAGGCGTCCGACCCGTTTGGCAATCTCTTCATCAACCGCCTGAACAATGGCCAGCAGGGCAGCGCCGAAGTCAGCTATTCCTATCTAAACGAAGATCTTTGGGCTGGCGGGCTCGACCTGTCGTTCAAGATCACCCCTGATGTGACGGGGACCATCGGCTATGCCTATTCCGAAACGACGCGCCGCACCGAGCGCCGTGACTTCCAGTTCGTCGCGCCTGGCGGCACGCCGATTACCTCGGCGCTCTTCCGGCCCGATTTCCTGCTGCAGCCCGATGTCATCGACTTCTACAATATCGCGCTGATTGACACCAACGAAGCCAACCCGGTGTTTGACGCTCGGCTGCTTAACAATGCAGGTTACGCGCAAATCCAAGCGTTTATCACGCCGGAAATCAGCCTGAATGTCGGCGTTCGCTATGAAACGGCGAAGCAGACGGTTGTGCCGGCGCAGGTGTTTACTACGCCGACAGCATCGCTCGCCTCGACAAGCCTGAACAACAATTACTGGCTGCCGGCTGTCACGCTGACCTGGGACATCAACGATCAGATGAAATTCCGGTTGAGCGGTTCGAAGACGATTGCCCGCCCGCAATTCCGCGAATTGATTTTCCAGAATTATTACGACACCGATTCGAACCGTCTGTTCCGCGGCAACCCTTTACTGACCGACAGTCAGTTGTATAACGCCGAAGCACGCTACGAATGGTATTTCGACCGCGACCAGCGTTTTACGGTTGCCGGTTTCTTCAAGCGGATCGACAAACCGATCGAATCCTTTTCGAGCTTCGACGATAACTCGGTCATCACCAGTTTTGCCAATGCGCCCAAGGCCGATCTTTACGGCGCGGAGATCGAGACGCAGAAATATTTCGATCTGGGTGGCGAAGACGGTACCGGCTTTTTTGGAACGCGACGTGCGGTAGTTATTGCCAACTACACCTACACCAAATCGAAAATTGCAGTGGCGGCGGGCGACACTGTTGCCGTGTTCAATTCGTCTTCGACCAGCGCGCTCGACTTTTTCACCAACGGCTCGCCATTGACCGGGCAGTCGGACCATCTGGTCAACCTGCAATTCGGGCTAGAGGATACCGAACGGTTGTCGCAACAGACGATATTGTTGAGCTATGCGACCGAGCGGGTTACCAGCCGTGGTGCCTCGGGCCAGCCCGACATCAAAGAGAAGCCCGGCCTCCAACTCGACTTCGTAGCGCGCGAAGGGTTTACGATTGCGGGCAAGGAAGCCGAACTCAAATTCGAAGTCCGCAACCTGACGAATACCAAATATCAGGAATTTCAGGAGAGCGGCGACAACAAGATTTTCTACAACCGCTACAAGCAGGGAATTTCCGCTTCGATCGGCGTGGAAATCAACTTCTAATCCTTTTCAAAGCCCCCAAACTCGCGGCGGTGTATCCTTTGATATGCCGCCGTTATTTTTTGCATTGGCGCATGGTGCATCGCAGCGACAGCGTAACCAAAGTGTAATTTAAACGTCATTCACGAGTCACGCGCCCACCCTAGCCACGCATCGGATCGGTAGAATCATCCGGGGGACCAAGTGGCATTTTCGCTGGCAGAAAGGACATGGTTGCAATCGCGCCGGGTAAAGCCGGTGTCGCTCGCTCATGTCTTAATCGGCCTTTTGGCAATATTGCTGGCGATGCAGGCTGCCCGACTTTTTTGGGCAATTGTGACGCCCGTGGGCCCGGTCGGCAAATGGCGTGCGCCGTCGGTCAACGTCGTCCCGGCTTCGGCGAGGGCGGCTTTATTCTCGGGCTTCGATCCTTTTTTCCGGAACGACCAACCCGCCTCGGATACGGCAAACGTTACCTCACTCAGCCTTACTTTATTCGGCATACGTGCGAATGAAAGTTCGGGCGGCGGGTCGGCGATTATCGCTGGCGAGGACGGGGTTCAGAACAGCTATGCCGTTGGCGAGGAAGTGGCGCCGGGCGTGGTCCTTGATGCGGTCGCATTCGACCATGTCATCCTGTCTCGCAGCGGGGTGAAAGAATCGCTTTACCTCGATCAATCGGTGCCCGCTGAGACAGTGAACCCGTCCTCCTCCCCCGCGCCATCGGCACCTGGCGCAGCAGCGACAAACGATGTCGGGCTTAACGCCGACACCATCCAGAAATCGATCGGCTTTGCGCCGCGCAATGAAGGCGGGCGTGTCACTGGCCTTGTCCTGCAACCCCGCGACGATGGTACGATGATGCGGATCGCAGGCTTTCAAGCAGGCGACATCGTTGTCGCGATAAATGGCCGACCGGTTTCGTCTGCGTCCGATATCGCCGCCCAACTCAAACCCGGCGCCAGACTCAGCGTCGAAATCGAACGCGGTGGCTCCAAACTTCCTATTGCTCTGAACCTGGAACAACCGTGATCCGTAAACTTTCCTTGATGCTCGCCTGCACTGCACTGGCTTTTGCCGAGCCAGTTGCTGCGCAGAACACGCTCAACGTACGTGATGCTGATATCCGCGCCTTCGTTCAGGATGCAGCGCGGGTCACCGGTCAGACTTTCATTGTCGATGGTAGGGTTACTGGAAAGGTTTCGGTCGTTACCGATCGCCCGCTGACCCGTTCCGAGTATTTCGAAGTGTTTCTTTCGACGCTGCGCGCCAACGGCCTCGTTGCGATTCCGATGCGCGGCGGCGGTTATCGGGTCCAGCCGTCGGATGGGGCAGCGACGCAACCGACGCGTGTGGGTAGCCGCACCGAAGCGCCGAGCCAGTTTGTGACTGAAGTTTTCCGTCTGCGTTCGATAGACGCAACAACGGCGGTCGAAACGCTTCGCCCGCTGGTGAGCCGCGAAGGTTCGATTACTGCCAACCGTAACGCCAACAGCTTAGTGGTTGCCGACTATGCGGACAATATCCGGCGCATCCGCGAACTCGTTCGCCAGATCGACCGCGACAGCGCCGCGACGCAGATTGTGACCCTCGACAACGCAGGCGCACGTGAAATCGCTACGGCGTTGCAAGGGCTCGCCGGCCAAGGTGGCGGCGAGGGCGGGCGTTCGCCGGTCTCCGTCGCTGCTATCGACAGCAGCAACGCGATTGCCCTGCGCGGCGACCCGACGTCGGTTGCGCGCTTTGCGGCGATGGCCAAGCAGCTTGATGCGCGCGCACAGTCTGGGGCGGAAATCCGTGTTTACCGGCTTGAACATGCCAATGCGGCGACTTTGTTGGAAACGGTGCAGTCGCTGATAGGCGGGCAAAACAATGCATCGCAGGGTAGCGAATTGCCGCCCGTCGCAGCAGCCCCGACCAATGGCGGCGGAGCGACTGCGCCAGCGCCGATCCCGGTGGTTGCTGCGTCATCGGGCTCGGGTATGAACGCTATCGGCGGACGCGGACCGGTGGTGGTGACGCGCTACGAAGGCACAAACGCGCTGATCGTTGCCGCGAACCCCGAAATGCAGCGGACTCTGGGTGAGCTTATCCGCCAACTCGATACTCGCCCCGAGCAGGTGTTGGTCGAGGCCATCGTCGTCGAAATCGGCAACGAGGCGGCGAAGAAACTTGGTGTGCAGTTCCTCGTGGGTGGAAAGAACGCGCCTTTTGCCGCGACCAATTATTCCAATGCCACTCCGAACATCCTGACGATTGCCGGGGCTATCGGCGCGGAGGAACTGACCCGCGAAACAACCACGGTCAATGGCACGACGACCACAACCACGGTCAGCAGCGCGCTGGGTGATAGCTTGCAGGAGGCTGCTGCGGCGTCGATTCTGAGTGCCACCGGCGGTTTCGGCGGATTTGCCTTAGACATCGGCAAGAACGCAATTTTCGGGACAATCATCAACGCGATTGCCGCAGACACCGAATCCAACTTGCTGGCGACGCCGCATATCGTAACGCTGAACAACCAGAAGGCGAAGTTCCTAGTCGGCCAGGAAGTCCCGGTCAGCACTGGCGAGCAGCTCTCGGCCAATTTCGAAAATGCCTTCCGCACCGTGCAGCGGCAAGAAGTCGGCATCAAACTTGAAGTCACGCCGCAGGTCAACGCACAGGGCGATGTAAAGCTATTCCTCAAGCAGGAAGTGTCGAGCGTCGCTGGCCCCGTGTCCTCGCGGTCGAGTGACCTCATTCTTAATAAGCGGGAATTCGAAACCACGCTTACTGTCGGCGACGGGCAGTTGCTCGCGATAGGCGGTCTGCTCAACGATGACGAACGTCGCACCATTGAGCGCATTCCGTTACTGAGCGATATCCCCATCATCGGCGAACTGTTCAAATCGCGCAGCCGCAGCCGGAGCAAAACCAACCTAATGGTCTTTATCCGCCCGACCATCTTGCGCAGTCGCGCCGATGGCGATGTGATGACGGCCCGCCGCTACGATTATGTCCGCAGCATGCAACTTGCGCGCAATCCCGATATCGAGCCCAGCATCGACGAGCTGTTGCGCGACTATATGGGTGCGGTGCCGCCGGTGGCGCCGAACGTCGGTGCAGGCGACGTCATGATCGGCGCGACCGACCGGCTGGAACGACCCGCCACGGGCGCACCGCTGCAACCGGCAGAGGTGCCGGCAAGTAACATCTCTACCACCAACGGGGGCGGACAATGATCATCGGGCGCGGCGAAGCGGAACTGTCTGAAGCATCGCCGGCAGAGGCCATTGGACCGGCGATGATTTCGCCACTGCTCGACCTACCCTATAATTTTGCGAAGACGCATGGGGTGGTGCTTCGCCATGAGAATGAAAGCCGCATAGTCGTGGCACTCCGCGAAGGCGCTGATCCACTGATGCTGCTGGAAGTGCGGCGCTATCTGGCGATGCCGTTCGACGTCGAAATTGCCGATAATGCGACATTCGACCGCTATCTGTCCGACCATTATGCGATGGACGGATCAGCAGCGGCGATGGCCGGGTCTATCGGCACCGGCGATAGTGACCTGCTCTCCGATATGTTGCCTAGCGCGGACGATTTGCTCGACAGCGCCGATGACGCGCCTGTTATCCGCTTGATCAACGGCATCATTGCGGAGGCGGTGCGGCAAGGTGTGTCCGATATTCATATTGAGCCCTATGAAACCGGCCTCGTTGTGCGGATGCGCTC
>JANLSY010000075.1:0-3490 GCA_031362665.1 Sphingomonadales bacterium | reverse complement strand
AAAAGCAGATGACGATTCCTAAGGACGTCGCTTTCCATCCGGTTTCAGATCGCCCGACACATGTCGACTTCCTGCGCATCGTCAAGGGCGCGAAGGTCGAAGTTCTGGTTCCCGTCATGTTCATCAACGAAGACGCGTCGCCAGGCTTGAAGCGCGGTGGCGTTCTGAACGTGGTTCGTCACGAACTCGAACTGATCTGCGACAACGACAAATTGCCTGATGACATCCAGATCGATGTAACCGGGTTCGATGTCGGCGATTCGATCCACATCAGCCATGTAAAGCTGCCTACGGGTAGCGAAAGCAAAATCACCGACCGCGACTTCACCATCGCGACCATCGTTGCACCATCGGCGCTGAAGTCGACCGGGGGTGACACCACGGTTGACGGTGAAGGCGAAGCGGAAGCTTAACATTATCTCCGGGGCCGGGTTTCGGCCCGCCCCGGATATTTCCCACAAGGGACACGCGCGATGCAATTATGGGTAGGCCTTGGTAATCCCGGAGCCACCTATGCGATGCACCGGCACAATATCGGTTTCATGGCGATTGATGCGCTGGCCGAAATCCACGAACTGCCCATGCCAGCGAAGAAATTTCTCGGATGGGTTCAGGAGCTTCGGCTCGGTTCCGAAAAAATCATCCTATTAAAGCCCGCAACGTTCATGAACGAGAGCGGCCGCAGCGTGCGTGCAGCGATGGATTTCTACAAGCTTGAGCCGAAAGACGTCACCGTCTTCTACGACGAACTTGACCTCGCGCCTTTCAAGGTGAAGGTCAAAATTGGCGGCGGCGCAGCAGGCCACAACGGTATCCGTTCAATCACCGACCATATCGGCGCAGACTTCCGCCGCGTGCGCCTCGGTATCGGTCATCCCGGCAACAAAGACCGGGTAACCGGCTATGTGCTCGGCAATTTCCACAAAAGCGAGATTGACGATCTGGCAGACTTGTTGGGCGCGGTGTCAGCCGAAGCAGATTGGCTCGCCAAAGGCGACGACGTCCGTTTCATGAACGACGTCGCTATGCGGTTGACGGACGATTGAGCCATGCAGCGCGTGTTGGTCATTGGCCCGTGCGGTGCGGGCAAATCGACGCTCGCGACCTCATTAGGCGATAAGCTGGGTCTGCCTGTTTACCACATGGACCAGCTCAATTGGCGTCCGGGCTGGGTCGAAAGCAGCAAGGATGAAATCCTCGAAAGGCTCGCAGGCATCATCTCAACCGACCGCTGGCTGATCGACGGGACATATGGCGGCACGCTCGGCGTACGGCTTGAGCGCGCCGATACGGTGATCTATCTCGACTATCCGATACGTCTTTGCATTGCGCGCCTGCTGCGGCGGATATGGACCTATCGAGGCCGGACCCGCCCAGACATGACCGAGGGGTGCCCGGAACGTTTTGATCTTGGGTTTCTGATCTACCTGTTGCGCTGGAACAGCGGCCCACGCATTCGCACTGAGGCCCGGCTGAAGGGTCATGTGCATAAGATAGTCCGGCTGCGCAGCCCGGCGAAATTACAACGCTGGTTGGACTCGCTTTCGCCCGCCATCCCATTATGATGCGTCCTCTCGCGAAAAGAGAGGACCGCCCCATGCCCCCCATTTCAGAAATTGACCGCAGAACGCTGCTCGGCGGAGTTGCCGCAGCGACCGCAGCATCCACCCTTTCGGTTTCATCCGCCGCGCAGACCGCTGGCCCAAGCCTCAAAGGCAAATCAATCCTGATCACCGGCAGCTCGTCGGGCTTTGGCTATGCCGGCGCCCTGCATTACGCCCGCGCCGGTGCAAAGGTCATTGCCTCGATGCGCAACCTGCCCCGCGCCGAGGCGGACCAGCTGAAAGCCGAAGCTGCCAAGGAAAAGCTCGATATCTCGATTATCGAGATCGACGTCACCTCCGACGATGAGGTCGCAAAGGGCGTCGCCGAAGCCGAACGCATCGCAGGCGGGCCGATCGATGTTCTCGTGAACAATGCAGGCGTTGGCTATGCTGGACCCATCGAGCTTCAGGACATGGAAGCGACCAAGCTAATCTTCGACACCAATGTCTATGGCCCACACCGCATGGCCCGGGCGGTGCTGCCAGCGATGCGCAAGGCGAAACGCGGGCTGATCTTCAACATTTCGTCACAACTTGGACGGGTCATCGTGCCGTCAGCGGGGCATTATTCCCCGACCAAATTCGCTCTCGAAGCGATAAGCGAGGCGATGGCCTATGAACTGGTGCCGCACAATATCGAGGTTTGCGTCATCCAGCCCGGAGGTTATCCGACCAAGGTGTGGGTCAATCGCAACAAGCTCGCCAAGGCGCTAAAGGATCGGTTGACCGATGAACAGGCCGCTGCCTATCCCGCTCTCGTCTCGCGCATGGGCGAAGAGGATGGAGGCGGACGCAGCGCCGACGTATACGATATCCCCCGCGCGATCGCCGAAATCGCCGCAATGCCTGCTGGAACTCGCCCGTTGCGCCGCGCGGTCCATCCGGGCAGCAAGCCGCAGGAAGTGATTAACAAAATTTCAGCGGAAACGCAGGTGAACTGGCTTGGAAACTCGCCATTCGGACCTTGGGTGAAAGCGGTGCACGACTAAACGGCTATGTATCGCTATTCGAGCGTCATAAAGCTCGCAAAGGCGAGGTCGACTGCCAGTAATGCCGCAGCCACCGCGCTCGCCAAGGCTGCCCTGCGGTTTCTGATCGCGTTGCGGTTGATGGCGACTATGACGCGGTTGAGGTCGTGATAGTCGAACTTTTCTGAAGCATGAACCCTGTGGAGCAAATTGGCGCTCGCCTGATACCAGAACCATGCAGCAAGCGCGGATGCGACGATGGTTGCAAAATCCAGAAAGATGCCCAGCCCGAATAGCAACTGTTCCATTTCGCTCCCCTTTTACGATTTGGGGCGCTAAAGGCGCTCGTCCAGTCCAAGTCAAGAGTAGATCAAAAATGGGTTTCAAATGCGGTATCGTCGGGCTTCCCAATGTCGGAAAGTCTACCCTGTTCAATGCGCTGACCGAAACGGCAGCGGCGCAAGCGGCTAATTATCCGTTTTGCACGATCGAGCCGAATATCGGCAATGTCGCTGTACCCGATCCCCGGTTGCAAACCATCGCCAAAATCGGTGGCAGTCAGAAGATTATCGAAACCCAACTGGGCTTTGTTGATATTGCGGGCCTCGTGCGCGGTGCGTCGAAGGGTGAAGGTCTGGGCAACCAGTTTCTCGGCAATATCCGCGAAGTGGACGCCATTGTCCATGTGCTCCGTTGTTTCGAGGATGATGACATCCAGCATGTCGATAATAAGATTGATCCGATTTCGGATGCTGAAACGGTCGAAACCGAATTGATGCTCTCCGACCTCGAAAGTCTCGAAAAACGCGTTCCGAACCTCATCAAAAAGGGCATCCAAGGTGACAAGGAAGCCAAGGCTAGCGGCGTCGTCCTAAGCCGTGCGCTTGATCTGCTCCGGGACGGCAAGCCCGCCCGGCT
>JANLSY010000062.1:0-14625 GCA_031362665.1 Sphingomonadales bacterium | reverse complement strand
GGTGCCTTCAGGTACGCCGAGCAAGCCGTCGATCAACGCTCCGGTCTTTGACAGATTCCGCATCAATGCGTCATAACGATGGTCGTCGTGGATCACGCCAATGCGGCGGAATACGGACCGGCGCTCGGGGCGGTGGCGTTCGGGGCCGTCGGGCTCGATGCGCAACTCGCCCGATTTCATCCGGTCGATAACGGTTTCCTGGGTCAGCGCCTTGGAGTAAATCCAGCCCTGAATGAAGCGCGCGCCCTTGGATTTGACGACTTCCAACTGGTCAAAGGCTTCGACGCCTTCGACCGTGGTTTCCATGCCTAACGCATCGGAAAGCCCTATAATGGCAGCGATGATTTTCGCGCTGTTATGGTCTTTCTGTGTACAACTGTCGACAAAGGTACGATCTACTTTGATCTTGTCGAACGGGGCGGATCGCAGATAGCTGAGCGACGAATAGCCGGTTCCGAAATCATCAAGCGCAAGGCGAACACCAAGGTCTTTCAGGGCGCGAAAAATATCGTCGATGGTGTCGCCATCGCCCATGAATACGCTTTCGGTGAGTTCGAGTTCGAGGCGGTCGGCTTCTAGTCCCGAGCGGTCGAGCGCATCGGTGACGATCGATATCAGGTCGGAATGCGCAAACTGCGCCGCCGAAACGTTGACTGCCACGCGCACTGATTTGGGCCAGGCCATCGCGTCTTGGCAGGCCTTGTTCAGGGCCCACGCACCGAGTTGATTGATGAGGTCTGATTCCTCCGCAATCGGGATGAACACATCGGGGCTGATCGTACCGCGTTCGGCATGCTCCCAGCGAATCAGCGCCTCAAAGGTGACGACCATATTGTCCGCAGTGCGAACGACGGGCTGGTAATGCAGTTCAAGCAGATCGATGGCGAGTGCGTCACGCAAACCTTCTTCGAGGATACGGCGCTCTTCGGCTTCGTCCTTCAGGTCGGCTGAATAGAAACGAAACTGCCCTCGCCCGCCGTTTTTTGCGGCATAGAGCGCAAGATCGGCATTGTGAATAACCTCGTGCTTTTCGATACCGTCATATGGCGCAATCGCAATTCCGATCGAGGTGCCAATAGTCGCGCGCTTGTCATCGATGGTGTATGGCTGCGATACGATCTGGATGATCTTGTTCGCCAGTTCACCCAGTTTTCCGCGGTCGTCGAGATCGGGAAGGATGATCTGAAATTCATCGCCGCCCAGCCGACCGATTTCGCCGCGGCTACCGACCACGCGCTCAAGCCGGCGTGCAACCTGTTGCAAAAGGTCATCGCCGGCGGGGTGGCCCAAAGTGTCGTTGACATGTTTGAAGCGGTCGAGGTCGAGTATCACCAAAGTGCAGCTACGTTTTGCCGATTTATAGGCCGCGAGAATGCCCTCTAGCCGTTTGTCCATACGGTGACGGTTGGCAAGACCAGTGAGCGAATCGAATTCGGCGAGCCGCGAGTCCACGAGCTTCCGTTCATATTCGACGGTGATGTCTTTCGCGCTGCCGCGATAGCCTTGGAAAGTGCCGGATTTGTCGAACTTGGGATGCCCCGAAATCGACCACCATTGCTGCCGTCCGCCATCCTGCGCGGGTTGCAGCGCAAATCGCACGGTCTGGTCGACAATTTTGTTATGCGCCTTTAGCTGAAAATTCAGCGATCGGTCTGATCGTTCGCCGGGATTGTCGGCATCGGCTTCGAACAATTTTATGAGCGGTTGGGCCAGCAATTGCTCAATCGGATAGTCCAGTTTTTTCGCCGCGTTTTCTGAAACATATATCAGCCGCCCTTCGGCATCGGTTGCCCAAAGCCAACCAATACCGGCCTGTTCGAAATCATCGAGTACTTCGAGCCGGCGGGCAGTATCGTCAGCCGTAATAACCGCAACCGAGCCATAGCCAGTGTTATCGCCACCGGACATGCCCGAAAAATTCCTGAAAAGGCGTGACACAGCCATCGTCGTCACCGCGCGACGAAAAATAGAGGAAGCAGAATTCGGTCCATAGAAAATAGACCCTAAATCATTCTGGTTACCATATGGCTAATGATAAAATGTGCCTGTTCGGGACGGAAAATAGCCAAAAAGCAGGTAGTGCCGAAGCAGCGCTGAAATGGAGCAGTAAGACGTCGTGGGAGCAGCCACGATTAACAGCAGGTTCACCGCAAGCGGCTAATCCGGCACGACAGACTTCGGGAGAAACGCAATGGCCATGTATAAATATGTTCTCATGGCCGGTTTGCTTGGCTCATCCTGCGCGCTGTCTGCGCAGGACGACGCTCCACCGACCCCAGCCGAAATGCCCGAACGCATCTCTTTCCTTGTCGCGTTCGGCGAAGAAAAATGCCGAGAGCCGGTCGGCGACGAAATCGTTGTCTGCGCAACGGTGCCGGAAAACGAACGCTACCGCATTCCGGTCGCGCTGCGGAAAAAAGAAACCGTCATCACTGACCGGTCATGGTCCTCGGCGGTTGAGACGCTCGATTCATTCGCGCGAGACCTTCGTCCCAACAGCTGTTCGGTTAATGGATCGGGTGGGTTTACTGGCTGCACACAAAAATTGTTGCAGACATGGTTTGCCGAACGGCGCGGGAAATTGCGGTCTAACTGAACTTTTTGTGCCGCCGATAGTTATCCACAGGTAATCCCCAAGCATTTCAACGGAATTCCGAGAACAAAGAATTGCTTGACATTATAGAACATATAGTGAACATAAAGGCCAAGTCGTTCATATAACAGCAAGCTAACCCCCGCTAATGGCCGATTTGGGGGGACAGAAAGGACCAGTGCCATGACCCTCATTGCTTCCCTGCTATTTGCAATAGCCCTTGTCGCATCAGTCGCCGTGATTGTCATGACGATCACCAATGCGTTACCTCGCATAACCGAAGTTATCGAAATGGAATTTGCGCCTACGGCGCAGACCGAGCGCAGGATTACCTTTGGTGAAATCAAGGGCCTGAAACCCATGGCCGCAGCGCAGGTGATCGCCTTTCCGTGCAGGTTGGTTACTGACCCAGATTATCGCCTCGCCGCCTAAGCGTGGTATAGTTCGATAAACAAGTAAGCGCCCTCGGGCGCTTTTTTGTTGTGCGGGTAATGTACAAAAGAAAAAGGGCGGAAGCTTTCGCCCCGCCCTTCCCCATATCCCTTAGAATACCAATATCAGTTGACGGCGTCTTTCAGCGCCTTGCCAGCCTTGAACTTTGGCTGGGTCGAAGCCTTGATCGTCATTGGCTCGCCGGTACGTGGATTGCGGCCGGTCGATGCCTTGCGCTTTGCAACGGCAAAAGTGCCAAAGCCAACCAGACGGACTTCGCCGCCCTTTTTCAAGGCACCGGTGATTGCGTCAAAGGTTGCTTCGACTGCCTTGGCAGCGTCGGCTTTGGTCAAGCCGCTTGCATCGGCCACTGCGCTAACGAGATCTTGCTTGTTCATATTGGGAACCCCCCTCTCAAAGAATGTTGTGAGACTCATTTATGAATTAATTGAGTCGCGGCTTAGGCCGGTGGCGGGATAATGATGAGAATGCGCGGACTGTCAAAGGAAATATTGGCGTAAAACCGTCATTTTCTGTGAAAAACGCGTCTGATTGCAAAGCGGCGGGATGAATCACCCCGCCGACTCCACTTAATGTGTCACAGAAGTGCCATTTTCGCCGCTGATTGTGGGTGGAAGCGCGGCCGCCAGTTCATCCGCTTCGGTCCATTCTACCGGAGTCAGCGGTGATACCAGCGCACGTGCCAGCACCTGATCCACGTGGCTAACAGGAATGATTTCGAGACCATCCTTGATGTTCGCAGGTATCTCGGCAAGGTCTTTCTCATTTTCTTGCGGGATGAGCACGGTCTTGATGCCACCGCGTAATGCCGCAAGCAGTTTTTCCTTCAAACCGCCAATCGGCAATACCCGGCCACGCAACGTAACTTCACCGGTCATCGCAACGTCACGATGAACCGCAATGCCAGTCAGCGTTGATACGATGCAGGTGACCATGCCGATCCCCGCCGATGGACCATCCTTGGGAACTGCGCCTTCGGGCAAGTGAATGTGGACATCTTTGCGCCCGAACAGACTTGGCTTGATACCATAGCTGGGCGCGCGCGCCTTTACATAGCTCAGGGCTGCCTGGATCGACTCGCCCATCACTTCGCCGAGCTTGCCGGTCGTTCGGATATTGCCCTTGCCGGGAACCGTAACGGCTTCGATGGTGAGCAATTCGCCGCCAACCTCGGTCCAGGCAAGCCCGGTGACCGCGCCGATTTGGTTTTCTTCTTCGCCCATATCGTGGCGATACTTACGCACACCCGAGAAATCAGCGAGATTTTCCGGGGTAATTTCGATCTTCTCCGCCTTGCCCTCGAGAATGCGGCGCAATGCTTTACGCGCAACCTTGGCGATTTCGCGTTCGAGTGTACGGACGCCTGCTTCGCGGGTATAATAGCGGATCAGGTCCATCAATGCAGCATCGGTGAACACAAACTCTTCGGGCTTCAATCCATGCGCCTCAACCTGCTTCTCGAGCAGATGGCGCTTGGCAATTTCAAGTTTCTCGTCCTCGGTATAGCCTTCGAGCCGGATGATCTCCATCCGGTCTAGCAATGCCCGCGGCAGGTTCATGCTGTTAGCGGTGGTCACGAACATAATATCCGACAAATCGAGATCGATTTCGAGATAATGGTCGTTAAACTTGTTGTTCTGTTCGGGGTCGAGCACTTCCAAAAGCGCCGACGCCGGATCGCCCCGGAAATCCTGACCTAGCTTGTCGATCTCATCGAGCAAGAACAAAGGGTTCATTGTCCCGGCTTTTTTGAGGTTCGCTGCGACTTTGCCCGGCATTGAGCCGATATAGGTTCGGCGATGGCCACGTATTTCGGCCTCGTCGCGCACACCGCCCAATGACTGGCGAATGAATTCGCGACCTGTCGCCTTGGCAATCGACTTACCGAGCGACGTCTTGCCAACACCGGGAGGACCAACGAGGCACAGAATCGGACCCTTCAATTTGTTGGTGCGCGCCTGAACCGCCAGATATTCGACGATCCGGTCCTTGACCTTTTCCAGCGCGAAATGGTCAGCATCGAGCACCTCTTGCGCCTTGGCAATATCACGCTTCAACTTCGATTTCTTGCCCCACGGAATACCGAGCAACGTATCGAGATAATTGCGAACGACAGTGGCTTCGGCCGACATCGGCGCCATGCCGCGCAGCTTTTTCAGTTCGGCATTGGCTTTCGCCTTGGCTTCCTTGGACAGCTTGGTCGTGTCGATCTTGGTCTGAAGCTCGGCGATTTCGTCCCCGCCCTCGCCATCATCGTTCCCCAATTCGCGCTGGATCGCCTTCATCTGTTCATTCAGATAATATTCGCGCTGGGTCTTCTCCATTTGACGTTTGACGCGGCCACGAATTTTCTTTTCGACCTGCAATACGCCGAGTTCGCCCTCCATGAACGCAAACGCCATTTCCAGACGGCGAAGCGGATTGGACTCAACAAGCAGCGACTGTTTGTCAGACACCTTCAGCTGGATATTCGCCGCCACCGCATCGGCTAGCGCCGCCGGTGTTTCGATCTCGCTTAACTGCACAGCCGTTTCTGCGGGCATTTTCTTGTTGAGCTTCGAATAGTTCTCGAACTGCTCGGCGACTGAACGCATCAGCGCGGTGGCCTCTGGACCTTCTGCCACCTGTTCTTCGATCATGCGGATGCCGGCCTCGACATAGTCGCTGCCCCGTTCGACCAGATCGACCAGTTCGCCGCGCTGTTTGCCTTCGACCAGCACGCGTACCGTGCCATCAGGCAATTTCAGTAACTGCATGATCGTCGCGGTCACGCCGATGTCGTAGAGATCGTCCTTATCGGGATCGTCCTCGGCCGGGTCGAGTTGGGCGACGAGGAAAATTTCCTTGTCGGCGGCCATCGCCTTTTCAAGCGCAACGACCGATTTATCACGACCAACGAAAAGCGGCACAATCATGCCGGGAAAAACTACGATATCGCGCAGCGGCAATAAAGGAAGGTTCAGTTCCATAGATACTCCAATTAGCGGTCCCTCAAGCGGCAACCAGCCTGTTCCGCATCAATATGTGTGCTTTTGGAGAGCTTTCAATGAATTTGCGTTGAAGCTGCGCGATTTGTTGGGGAAAAGCAGCTCAAAATGGCAGCTTGAACCCCGCCGGCAATGGCAATCCGCTCGACATCTTGCCCATTTCGGCGTTGCTGGCGGCATCGGCTTTCTCGCGTGCATCGTTGAATGCCGCTGTAATGAGGTCTTCGAGCATGCCCTTGTCCGACGGCACGATCAGGCTGTCGTCGATGGCAACACCCAGTATCCGGCCTTTGGCGGTGGCGCGAACCTTTACAAGGCCGCCGCCCGAAACGCCCTCAACCTCAATCGTATCGAGCGTCGCCTGCGCGGTTTCCATCTGCTTCTGGATGTTTTGGGCGGCCTCTTGCGCTGCCTTTATCATCTCTTCCATGCTCTTCATGCACTTTTACTCCAGGGGGTTTCGTCTTCGTCGCTATCCAGCAATTCCGCCTCGGGAAAGGCCGCAAAAGCAGCCTTCACCAGCGGGGATTCCATGACTATGCGGCGGTCGGCTTCGGCAGAGGCACGTTCCGTTTCGAGCAGACTGGGCTGGGCCTCGCCTTCGCGTTCCTCGACGTCCCAACGTGTGCCGGTCACTTTTGCCAACGCGTCGCGTAGTTCCGAAACAAAGCCGGGCGCGACTGGTCCTGCCAATTGGTAAGCCAGCAATGGCGGCGCGTATTCGACAAGGCGCACCACGTCGCGCATGGTCATTTCGAGGCTGACATAGCCGTCACGCGAAAGCCGATCGAGCAGTGCCTCGAAATTGGCGGGCATGAGTATCTGTACGGTGGCAGACGCTGGAATATCGAGCGCGGTTGGCGCCGATGCGGGAGGTGAAGCGGAAAAATTCCGTTCGGACAGCATTTTCGCCAACTCACCTGGGTCAGGCAGCGTCGCGGCGTGGATGACGCGCAACAACGCCATGTCCGATGCATCAAGTGGCACTGAAGCGCGCGCAACCTCTTCCTGTCCCTTCAGCAGCAATTGCCAGAGACGGTGCAGATTGGGGAACGACAATCGGTCGGCCTGTTCCTCGACCAGCGCCACTGCCTCGGCATCGAGCGCGCCATCACGCGGAGCACCGACCTTTGCCAGCGTTAATCGGTGTACTTCGGACAACAATCCGGCAAACATCGCGAGAGGCTCGACGCCCAGCACATATTGGTTCTTCGCCTCGGCGAGCATCGCCTGCGCATCGCCAACGAGAATCAGCGCAAACAATCGCCGTATTGCGCCTCGATCCGACAATCCGAGCATGTCGCGCACTTGTGCCGCCGTGACCTTCCCATCACCTTCCATATCGGCATGGGCAATCGCCTGATCGAGGATCGAAAGGCCATCGCGGACCGAGCCTTCGGCGGCTTTCGCGACCAATGTCAAGGCTTCTGACTCAGCCTCGACCGCTTCTTTTGCAGCGATTTCGGCAAAATGGCTGGCGAGCATCTCGGTCGGAATACGCTTCAAATCAAACCGCTGACACCGCGACAGCACGGTAATCGGCACCTTGTTGACTTCGGTTGTCGCAAACAGGAATTTCACATGTCCGGGCGGCTCTTCGAGTGTTTTCAGCAACGCGTTGAACGCGTTTTTCGACAGCATATGTACTTCGTCGATAATGTAGATTTTGTAGCGCGCCGAAACGGCGGAATAACGCACCGCTTCGATAATCTCGCGGACATCGTCGACGCCGGTATGGCTCGCAGCGTCCATTTCGATCACGTCAATATGCCGGCCCTCGGCAATCGCGACGCACGGCTCGCACACGCCGCACGGATCGATGGTCGGACCACCCTGCCCGTCGGGACCGATGCAGTTGAGCGCCTTGGCAATCAGCCGTGCGGTCGATGTCTTGCCCACCCCGCGAACGCCAGTCATCAGGAACGCATGCGCCAAACGGTCGCGTTTGATAGCGTTGCCCAGTGTCTGCACCATCGCATCCTGGCCGATCAGTTCGGCAAAGGTCTGCGGCCGGTATTTGCGCGCCAGCACGCGGTAGGCAGCGCCGCCAGCCGGTGAAGGCTTAGCCTGTTGCGGCATATCCAGCCCGAGGCCCAATGCGTCGTCGGGCATATCCGGATCGCGCTCTGCAGCTTCGGGTAAATTGGAATCGGGCATCGAAATCATGTTAAGCCGCTGCCTGACGAAAGTCGAAGGCTTAGTCTACAGGAGATTATGAAAATAGGAGCCGAATGACCCGCAGCGAATTCGTTGTGGCTGCTTCCGTCAGGATCTGACCAGGTTGGCGAGTGCCACGTCCATCCGACTCCCGCTGCGCATATGGCGGCGAAGAAGGCGAATTGCAAGAGTACGGCGTTATAGAAGGTAAACGGTATCTTTACCCTGCCTGCGAACGTTCCGTTGACCCTGATTTGTTATCGCAAATTATTCACAGTGGGAGACGCGACGATGACCATCTCGCATTCGATAGGGCAAAATTTCATGCGTTACGAAGATGCCGCGCAGGAAGACCGCAGCGCGCCTCGGATCCGACTGAAGATTCCAGCGTCGATGCGTCCATCGGGTTCGCCTGCCTTTGCCGTGATAGTACGCGATCTATCACTGTCCGGCGTTGCCTGCGAGGCACTGACTGGAATGTCTGCCGGCACGCGCGTCTGGCTAACTTTGCCCGGTCTGGCGGCGCTTCAGGCCAAGATCGTATGGAATGACGGCACCATGGTCGGATGTGAGTTCGACACGCTGCTGAATGTTGCCGTGATGGAAAACGTGCTCGCCCGGTTTCCGATCAAAGCTTAGGCGTTCCGCAGATACCAGTCGTAATCGATGCTGGGCACGTGCCCAAAATAGCGGTCCTGTTCGACGCGTTTGACGATCGTAAACATGTCGACAAAGCGTTCACCCAGATAGTCCCGCATCAGTTTCGAACCGTGGAAGCGGTCAACGGCCGCGAACCAGTTGCTGGGTGGCTTGTCATCACTAGATCCATCGCGGTCATAGCCATTGCCTACGACCGCAGGGCCTGGATCGATCTGGTTGATGATGCCGTGGTGAATTCCCGCCAATACACCAGCAACCGCCAGATAAGGATTGGCATCCGCACCGCAGGCACGATGCTCGACATGGCGGCTTGAAGGTGGCCCAGCAGGAATGCGGAAACTGACGGTGCGGTTGTTGACGCCCCAAGTCGGCGCGACCGGCGCATAGCTATTGGCCTTGAACCGGCGGTAACTGTTGGCGTGCGGCGCGAATAGGGCGAAGCAATCGCCAACCGTGGCGATCATCCCGCCGATGGCGTGACGCAGCATCGGCGTGCCTTCGGGATCATCGCTCGCAAAAAGGTTTTTGCCACTCTCGTCGTTCATCGACACATGGATGTGCATCCCGCTACCAGCCTGATCGGCGAACGGTTTGGCCATGAATGTAGCCTCCAGTCCGTGCGCCTGCGCTACCGCTTTCACGATACGCTTGTACATGATCGCATCGTCGCATGCACGGAGCACATCGGGTTTGTATCGCAGGGTGAGTTCGCATTGCCCTGGCGCAAATTCGGATATCGCAGATTCGAGCGGAATGTCCTGCGCGTCGCATGCCGCATATAATGCGTCGTAAAATGGGCGGAAGTCGTCGAGTTCGCGCAAGCCATAGACCTCAACCATTTGCGGCGTTGTGCCACTATAGGCTGGGCGAGCGGGACGTATCGAACCGTCGCGGGCGCGTTTCGGGTCAAGGAGATAAAATTCTAGTTCAACAGCAAGCGCCGGGGTCATGCCCGCTTCGGCAAAGCGGTCCACGACAAGTCCAAGCACATGGCGCGGGTCGAGGTCATGCGGCTGGCCATCGAGTTCGTAGAAATCGACCATGAATTGCGCTGCATTTTCACCCGCCCACGGGGTTTTGACCAATGTTCCTGGGATCGGCTTCATCGACCGGTCAGCGTCGCCATCCTCCCACACAAGGCCGGTTTCCACGGTGTCTTGGCCTGTAATGTCGACTATCGTAATCGAACCCGGGAAAAAGCGACCGATCTCGTAGACCGATAGCACCTCATGCTGGCGCAAGCGTTTACCGCGCGGAACGCCGCCGAAATCGGTGTAAATCATCTCGACCGAATCGACATTCGGATTGGCGGCGAAAAACGCCTCGGCCTCGCTCCGCGCTGCGACGATTGCCGATGATTTTGCCCGTTTGATCATGCTTTTGCCTCCAAAAGCTCTGCTACACAGTTGCCCATTTCCTGCAAGAGGCGATCCACTTGCTCCGCTCGAGTTACCGGACTGAGCAACATCATATTGTGGAACGGCGCCAGCAAGACGCCGCGATTGGTGAGGTAAAGAAGGATTGCGGCTTCCAATTCATGATTCATCGCCGCGCGCGCCTCGCTGCCGTTGCGCGGCGCTTCGGCAGAGCACACAAACTCTACCCGCGCCCCGACATGGCTGACGTGCCATTCGAGTTCGTGCTCGGCAATGATGGCATTGAGGCCAGATACCAACAGCTCCGCCATCGCCAGCATATGCGCATAAGCGTCGCGCGTAATCACCTGACCCAACATTGCGTGCATTGCGGTGATGGCAAGCGCATTAGCCGACAAGGTCGTCCCGATCCCGCTATGCCCAGGCGGCCGCGAACGGTTCAGGGCCTCCATTTTTTCAGAAACTTCGGCGGTAAACCCGTATATAGCGCACGGCACGCCGCCTCCGATGGATTTTCCCACGACCATAATATCGGGCATCGGGCCATGAGTATTGCTGTGCCCTCCATAGCCGGACGAAATCGTGTGGGTTTCGTCGAATACCAGCAATGTACCGGTTTCGCTGCAAAGCCGCCGCAACGTATCCAGATAGCCCGGTGCGTCACGAACCATACCGATATTGGTCATCACTGGTTCGGCCAGCACACAGGCGATGTCGCCACTATGCAGGGCATTTTCCAATGCCTCGACATCGTTGAATTCGATGGCGACGGTGGTCGGCAGTAAATCCTGCACCTGCCCGATCAGGCTTGGCCGATTGACCGCCGTCCCTTTGCGCAAATCGACAAAAACATCATCGACCGCGCCATGATAGCAGCCGTTAAATATCAATATTTTGTCACGTTTAGTTATGCCACGGCTCCAACGTATCACGGCACGGTTGGCTTCGCTTGCAGTGGTCGTGGCCTGCCAATGTCGCAGGCCGAACATTGCCGTCAGCATAACGCCCAGTTCTGCGCCTTTGGTTGTGGGCAACATATAGCTCAGACCCTGCCCCGCTTGCTCGGCCAACGCGGCAGCCAATGCGGGCGGCGAGTGACCGAACATGCTGGCGGTATCGCCGAGACAGAAATCGTCGAAGACCTGCCCGTCAATGCTGGTTAGCTTCGCGTCCTTGGCGCTAGCGGCGACAATCGGAAAAGGACTTGGCCAGTCGAGCATCCAGTGAAATGGCACGCCCTGAAACCAGCCTTCGGAGGTCTCCGACTGGACCTTCGATTTGGGGTTGGCCTCCACAAAACGCGAAGTCTCGCGCGTCCGCATCGCCTCGATAGCAGCTCTTTCGATCACAGGCGGTCCATCAACGCCGAATAGAGCATTCCGGCGACATAGGTTGGCGAGCGCAGCAACTTGCCACCCGGGAACGCATAATGCGGAATCTTGTCGAACAGGTCGAAATTACGGCTGTCGCCCTTCAACAATTCAGCCACCAGTTCACCAACCAAAGTGGTAAGCAGCACCCCTTGCCCTGAATAGCCATGGGCGAACAGGATGTTGCCGTTCCGACCGATATGCGGCAAGCGATTGACGGTAATCCCAACCGCGCCACCCCATGCATAATCGATCCGGGCGTCCGCCAGATGTGGAAAAAGCTTCAGCATATAGGGCCGGACAAATGCCGCGATGTCCTTCGGCGGTTTCGGCGAATATTTCTCGCCACCGGCAAATAACAGCCTATTATCAGCCGATAGCCGGAAATAGTTGAGAACAAACCGGCTATCCGAAACCGCCGCGTTTGAAGGGATAAGCGCGCGTGCGCGGTCTGCGCCAAGCGGCTCGGTGCCAACGATATAATTCAGCACCGGCATCGTGTATCGACCGGCCTTGGGTGCCAGATCAACGGTCTCAGCATCGCACGCCAGAAAGACCGAAGACGCTGTGACCGATCCAGAAACCGTCCGGACAACTACCTTATTGCCATCGTCAACTGAAACGACCCTGCTGCCTTCGAAGATTTCGGATCCGGCACTTTGCGCCGCCCGCTTTAATCCGCGTGCATATTTCAACGGATGGAGATGTCCGCCTTTGGGAACATAAACTCCGCCATGATAGCCGCTGACATTGACATATTGCCCAACATTTTCCGGCGAAACCAAAACCGCCTCCCCCACGCCGAGCATTTTATCGCTGAACGCAACTTCTTCTTCGAGATAGACAAAATCGCGCTTTTTCGCCGCCAAATGGATATGACCATGCCGCAAATCACAATCGATACCGTGTCGCTCGATCCGCGCATGCACACGGTCGCGCGCCGATATCGCAAGGCGGTAGAGCTTTTGCCCGACTTCCTCGCCAACCAGTCTGACCAGATCGTCACCCGCCATGTTGAACCCGGGGATCATTTGCCCGCCATTGCGACCAGAAGCACCAAAGCCTGCCTGCTCGGCCTCCAGCAACACCACATCCAGACCCGCTTCGGCGCAGGCAACTGCCGCCGACAATCCGGTGAAGCCCCCTCCGATGATGCAGATGTCGGCCTTGATATCACCAGTCAGCGGCGCGTTGGGCCGATATTCGCCCGCCGATGCCAGATAATAACTGTCGTTCAACGGGTCGGGCATTAAACCCTCAGCAGCAAATGCTCGCGTTCCCAACTGCTCACCACCGATTGATAATTGAACAACTCGTAATCCTTCACCGCGTAGAAAATCTCAAAGAAATCCTCACCCAAAAGGTTGCGGACAGGACGGCACGCGGAAAAACGATCTAGCGCGGCCTCCAATGTGCGTGGCAAGGTGCGGGCACGGTTATAGGCGCTGCCGGTGATTGCCTTGGCCGGAACCATGCGTTCGACCATGCCGATGTAACCACAGACCAACGACGCAGCCATCGCCAGATATGGGTTCGAATCCGCACCCGGCAGCCGGTTTTCGACACGGCGGTTGGCCTTGTCGGAAATCGGCACGCGAAATCCGCAAGACCGATTATCCTCGCCCCATTGCACGTTGATCGGCGCTGCACTGTCGGGGCGCATTCTGCGGAAACTGTTTACATTTGGCGCCCAGAGCGGAGAAATCTGCGGCATGAACTTGACTAGGCCGGCTATGTAACTGCGGAACAATGCGCTGTCCTTGCCATTGGCGTTGGAAAACAGGTTCTTGCCGGTTTCGGAATCGACCACTGACTGGTGAATGTGCATCGCGCTGCCGGGCTGGCCCGCCATCGGGTTCGCCATAAACGTTGCATAGACCCCATGCTGCTTCGCAACCGCTCGCACTGCACGTTTGAACAGGAAAACCTGATCGGCGAGTTTCAGCGGGTCGCCGTGGATGAAGTTGACCTCCAGCTGAGCCGCGCCCATTTCATGTATCATCGTGTCGATATCGAGCCCCATCAGCTCGCAATCATCGTAAATATGATCGATGATATCCTCATATTCGTTCATCGCCTCCAGCCCATAAGGCTGGCTCGCGGTTTCGGCGCGTCCGCTTGAGCCCGTCGGCGGCTGCAAGGGGAAGTCCGGATCGACGTTTTGGCTGACCAGGTAAAACTCGACCTCGGGCGCGATAATCGGTTTCCAGCCTTTTGCCGCGTAAAGACCGAGCACTTTTTTGAGTATCGTGCGCGGAGCTAGATCTACTTCGGTGCCGTCGCCATTGAAGGCATCGGCAATGACAAAGGCGGTGGGTGATTTGAACCCGGGTGCGACACAGATGGTGTCGGGATCGGCAATCAATATCTTGTCGGGATCCTTGTCCCAGATATCCTCGATATCCTCGGGATAATGCCCGTCGATCGTACAGATAAAAACACTTCCCGGAATCCGCAGCGATTTATCGCGGACCGATGACAGGAATTTTTTGGCGGGGAGAACCTTACCGCGCTGCACGCCGTTAATGTCGGGGACGATGCACTCGACTTCGTCGATTTTATGCTCTGCGATCCAGTTCGCGAGGTTGACAGACATACAATTTCACCAGCTTTCTGTGCGCCGGATAAGCGCATGCCGGACTTGAAAGGTCAAGCCCGGCATGCAGAATGTATCGATGCCCGAAGGCAATTTTGTTGTTAGAAACCGTAGCTCAACGAGAAAACCACGCCGGCTTTGCTATCTCTGGGTGCAAAGGTGGTAGCGCGGTCGGTGTCAACATAAGCCACGCCAAGGGTGAAGCCCTTAACCGCAGCGGTTGCACCCAGCGACCAATCGATCTTGCTGCTTCCGCCAGAGAATGCGCCGTCTTCCAACCCGACCGAACCGGTCAGCGTGAGTCCTGGAATATATGGATTCATAGCAAGGTCTCTTTGACAAGCTGGTTATCCGTTTCGTAATGCACACAACTCTCGCCAATCACGACGGCGCAAGGGTGCCCCGCGTCTCTTGGCGACCAGTCGTACATTTC
>JANLSY010000395.1:0-13527 GCA_031362665.1 Sphingomonadales bacterium | reverse complement strand
ATTATAAGGCGGGTCGGCGAACACCATGTCGATGCACGCATCGGGCAGTGAGCGCATTGCTGCGATGCAATCCATGCGCAATATCTGATTGAGCGGCAACGCGTGCTGCTCGACAGCGCGCAATTTTGTCGCTGGCTTTATCCGTTCGAGTACACCCATTGCCCGCTCCCGTTGGCGTTGAAGCGGCTGCGATGAGTCCTCCAAAGCTTAACGTCAAGGCCGTTAATCTGCACTAAAGCTGGTAATATATGGTTAACGGCCCAGTATATAGCCGGAACGAAACGAGTCCGGCACAAGATATGGAGTCTGGCGATTCCGATGGGACTCAACCGGTGGTGGTGTTGCCCTAAGGACTCACCATTAAAGATTTTACAATCGGTTACACCAAAAGCATCTGCGCAACCGGCGCAAAGCTTCTGCGGTGGAGCGGTGTTGGTCCCAGACGCCGCAACGCCTCTATATGCACCGCCGCTCCATAGCCCTTGTTCGACGCCCATCCATAACCGGGGTAATAGACGTCGGCAGCGACCATGATCCGGTCGCGATGTTCCTTCGCGATGATGCTGGCGGCTGAGATGCAGGGATGGAGAGCATCGCCGCCAATGATCGCCTCGGCTCTGTACCGCCAGCGTGGCAGGCGGTTGCCATCGACCATGACGAGCTTGGGCTCCACATTTAGGGCCTCAACCGCACGAGTCATCGCGAGCATGGTTGCTTGCAGAATATTGAGCGCGTCGATTTCCTCGACCGAGCACAGGCCCACCGCCCAAAGACATTTCGCCTTGATCTGCGCTTCGAGTTCGCGTCGCCTTTTAGCTGTCAGCTTCTTGCTGTCATCAAGGCCTGCGATATCGCCCTCACAAAGCACAACGGCAGCGGCAACTACTGGTCCTGCCAGCGGCCCCCGCCCCGCCTCGTCTACACCGACAATCATATCCGCCATGCCGGATAACGCCGGTTTTCCCCCGCATTATACAGGCACACCACATTTCCTGCGGGATCGAGCAACCGCGCCTCGCGCCAGCCCCATTCTTCGTCCTGCGGCATTTGCTCAAAGGCATAGCCTTGGCTGACAAGTTCGGTCACCCAAGCATCCAGACGTTTGCTCTCGAAATAAACGACAGTCGAAGTCGAAAAATCTTCGCTCTCATGGATAGAAAAAGTCACGCCATTAGGCGCTTCGAACCGCGCATAGCCATTGGACGGACTATCAACGATTTGCTCCAATCCCAGCGCTTTGTAGAAATCAACCGACCCGGAATAATCGCGGCACCCAACGGTCACCTGATTCAGCGACGGACCGGCAACCATGGCATCTTCGCGGACCGATTGATGCCCCATCGGACCGTGTCCCTGCCCCAATCCTGGAGCGTCGTGAAGCGCGAGGCGGACGAACAGGCGGGCACGTTCGATAGCGGGAACCAGCTCCATTCCCTGCCCCAAACCGGTTGCAATCGCAGTGGCCAGTGTGCACCCCGTGCCATGGGTACTGCGGGTATCGATGCGGGGGTCGCTCCAACACATCTGTTGCTCCGCCGCGATGTGAAGCTCGTCGACAATTTCGTCGTCGTCCGAATGCCCGCCCTTGATTAGCAACGGAATATGCCGCGCCAACAGCGCATCTTTTCCTCCCAAAGCCTTTAACTCAGGCAAATTGGGCGTCGTCAGCGTCGCCAATCGCATCAGCCGTTCAAAAGCCGAAATTGTGTCGGCATCCGCCAAAATCGCGCCACTGGTTGCTACCATCACGGGATCGAACACGATCGGACATGACAATTCCGATAGGCTATCCGCCACCGCATGCGCGGTATCGGCACTACCGATCATTCCGACTTTTACGGCATCTACACCGATATCGCTGACGACAGCGGCGATCTGGTCCACCACAATCTGCGTCGGCACCATATGCATCGCATCGACGCCAAGCGTGTTCTGCGCAGTTATCGCGGTAACAGCCGTCATCGCATGCCCGCCAAGCATGGTGACGGTCTTGATATCTGCCTGAATCCCTGCTCCACCACCGCTATCGGAACCGGCAACAATCAGGATACGAGCGGTTTTGTCAGAGTGCATCACGCAGCTGCGGCCCGCACCGCATCGCAAATGCCATCGACCACCCGCTCCACCTGGGCCGCGTCGTCGCCTTCGGCCATGACGCGAATGACAGGCTCGGTACCCGACGGACGAATCACGAGGCGCCCCGTGCCTTCGAGTTCCGCTTCGGCGCTTGCGATTGCCAACTGCACGTCTTTATTCTCAAGAGGCTTGCCGCCCGAAAAACGCACATTCTTTAAAAGTTGCGGCACCGGGTCAAACAAATGCAGCAATTCGCTTGCCGGTTTGCCGCTCTCCACCAGTTGTGCCAGCACCAGAAGCGCAGCAATCGTACCGTCTCCCGTTGTCGCATGATCGAGCATTATCATATGCCCCGACTGCTCGCCGCCGACATTCATTCCGTGACGCCGCATTTCCTCTAACACATAGCGGTCGCCGACCTTGGCACGAACCAGCTTCAAATGCTGGCTTTCAAGATATCGCTCGAGTCCGAGGTTCGACATAACCGTCGCGACAATACCGTCGCCGGTTAGCTTGCCAGCGCGGCTCATCGCCGTGCCGAGCAGCGCCATGATCTGGTCGCCATCGACCGCTCGGCCTTTTTCGTCGACAACGATTAAGCGGTCCGCATCGCCATCGAGTGCAATTCCAATATCCGCTCCCGATGAAACGACCGTTTCCTGCAACGTCGCAATATGCGTCGAGCCGACCTTGTCGTTTATATTCTTGCCGTTCGGGTTGACGCCAATTGGCGTTACCTTCGCACCCAATTCCCAAATTGCCGTTGGTGCAACCTGATATGCTGCGCCATTCGCACAGTCGAGCACAACATGAAGTCCATCGAAGCGGATATGTTCAGGCACGCAAGCCTTAATCGCGTGAATGTAACGCCCACGACTATCTTCGATCCGCCGCGCGCGGCCGATATCAGGTGCATCGGCTAGTTTCGCAGGGTGGTCGAGCAAGGTCTCAATCGCCATTTCGTCGGCGTCGGATAGCTTGAACCCGTCGGGACCGAACAACTTGATCCCGTTGTCCTCATACGGGTTGTGGCTGGCTGAAATCATAACGCCCAGATCAGCACGCATGGAACGGGTCAGAAGTGCGACTGCAGGGGTCGGGATCGGCCCGAACTGGACAACATCCATGCCAACGCTCGTAAAACCGGCTACTAGGGCATTTTCGATCATATAGCCCGAAAGCCGTGTATCCTTGCCGATAACAACGCGATGTTTGTGATCGCCGCGCAGGAAATGCGCACCGGCCGCCTGCCCCACTTTCATGGCCATTTCGGGTGTCATCGCGCTGGCGTTTGTTCGGCCTCTGATGCCATCGGTTCCGAAATATTTGCGCGTCATTATCGTTCCTGCTCATGCAGTGGAATCCATATATTCCACGTCCGCGTGCGACTCCCTTGCATGAGCGGCAACTGGCTGGCAAGACCTCACTATATGTCGAACGCTACCCGAATTCTTATCGCCCTTGTCGTCGGTCTTTCGCTCGGCATCCTCGCAGCCGGACAATCGCCCCAACTGGGCGAGCAAATAGCCTATTGGCTTGATATAATCGGTTCGCTCTGGCTGAACGGCTTGCGCATGACAGTTGTACCGCTGGTCGTGGCTTTGCTGATTACCGGCGTTGTAAAAAGTGCGGAAGCAGCGCGTGCCGGACCGATGGCAGCGCGCACCATTACCTGGATCGTGTCGATGATGGTGCTGTCAGCAGCGATGGGCGCATTTTTGACGCCGTTGTTCCTGCAGCTTTGGCCCATGCCCGCAGAAAGCGCGGCAGCATTGCGTTCGGCACTGACCACCGCACCCGCCGTTGCCGACCAACCCGCATTGCGCGATTTCATCGTCGCGCTTGTACCGACCAACCCGATTGCGGCAGCATCGAATGACTCGATCCTCCCTCTTCTCATTTTTACTTTGGTTTTCGCCTTTGCCATCACCCGTCTGGCGCAAGGACCACGCGCACAGATGGGCGGGTTTTTCGAGGCGCTGGCCGACGCGATGGTGATCGTAATCGAATGGGTGCTCAAACTTGCACCCATCGGCGTTTTTGCGCTGGCATTTGTTGTCGGCGCACGCTCGGGTTTCGCAGCCTTGGGCGCAGTTGCACATTACATCGTTATCGTATCGATGGTCGGTATCGTCGTCGGAGCCTTTGCCTATCCGGTCGCTATGTTCGCCGGCAAAATTCGATTCACCGAATATGCACGCCAGATCGCCCCTGTGCAGGCCTTTGCCGTGTCGACGCAATCTTCGCTCGCTAGCCTGCCACTAATGCTCAAAAAAGCTGAAGCATTGGGCGTGCGCGAACAAACCGCAGGCCTTGTGTTGCCGATGGCAGTCGCGCTTTTGCGCGTCACTGGCCCCGCAATGAACCTCGCCGTCGCGCTGTATGTGGCCAACTGGTTCGGTATCGAGCTAGATGCGTTCGACTATAGTTTCGCGATTTTCATCGCCGCATTGACCTCGATGGGCGCCGTCAGCCTGCCCGGCACGGTCAGCTTTGTAACCTCGATTGCACCGATCTGCCTCGCACTTGGCATTCCGGTCGAACCATTGGCACTGCTCATCGCAGTAGAGACTCTGCCTGACATTTTCCGTACTACAGGAAACGTCCAGATGGACGTAGCACTCGCCACCGCCATCGAGGCACCCGAAAAGGAGAAAGCCGATGCAGTACCGCAATCTGGGTAATGGCCTGAAAGTGTCGGCAATTGGCGTCGGCTGCATGCCGATGATCAAAGGCGGCAACATCACCTATGGCGAAGATGCCGATCCCGACGAGGCGATTAAAACGATCCACCGCGCCATCGACCTTGGCATAAATTTTTTCGACACGGCGCAAATCTATGGCCCGTTCCAAAACGAGGAACTTGTCGGCGAAGCGATAAAGGGCAAGCGCGACGGCCTGGTGATCGCCAGCAAATTCGGTTTCAAATTCGACGGCGGCAATATTGTCGGCGTTGATGGCTCGGGCGCGAATGCGAAATCCGCTGTCGAAGGCACGTTGAAGCGGCTCGGCATTGATTGTCTCGACCTCTATTACCAGCACCGCGTCGACACTACTGTGCCGATCGAGGAAACGGTCGGCGCGATGGCCGACCTGATTACCGAAGGCAAAATCAAGCATATCGGGCTGTCTGAAGCTGGGCCGGAAACGCTGCGCCGCGCGGCAGCAGTTGCGCCAATCTCCGCATTACAAAGCGAATATTCGTTATGGGAACGCGACATTGAGGAGGATATTCTTCCGACCTGCCGTGAACTCGGCGTCGGTTTTGTGCCTTATTCGCCTTTGGGACGCGGGTTCCTGACCGGCTCGATCCGCAGCCTGGAAGACCTGCCTGAAAATGACTGGCGAAGACAGGACCCGCGTTACCAAGGTGACAATTTCGCTGCTAATCTAAAGGTTGTAGATGTAGTTGGCGAAGTCGCTGCGAAACATGGCGCAACCCATGCGCAAATCGCTTTGGCATGGCTGCTGGCGCAAGGCGAAGATATCGTCCCCATTCCCGGCTTCAAACGCCGTGTGACGATGGAGGACAGTGCAAAGGCCGCCGACATTAGCCTCGACGCCGACGATCTGGCCAAACTTGAGGCCGCCGCGCCGCGCGGCGGAACCGCCGGCCCACGCTATGGCGAACGGGGCATGAAAATGGTGAGGCTCTAAAAGCTATACCAGCGGAACAACCCCGCCCCCGCGACACCTAGATAAGGGTGCGCCCAAGTCGCGGCCGCCCACAATAACAATCCGGCCACCCAAGGCCCAAACCCCGCACGACCCAGCGCCGAAAGCCGCAAGCCATAGCTTGTCTTGCGAAGCCAAGCGTCCCATTCGACGCCCATAAGTTTGGCCTTCTTAATCTCCTGCGCCTTCGACCCGACCAGTGCGAGTAACACGATGCTGCCGGCAAAGATAAAATTGTCGATACGCGGTGCGACGAGGATATGCGCGACACCCCATAACGCAAAACCCCACATCATCGGATGCCTAGTCACTCGAAACACGCCGAACGGTTCTTGTGCAGCCAACGCGTCAGGCACGCCCGGCAAAGATGGATTGCGCACAAACGAACCGGAGAACAATATCGCGGCGAGAAGCGTCAATGCGCTCGATATGCCCCATATAGCGTCACCTGCTGGCCAAAGCGCCTCGCCCTTGGGAACGCGCCCGAACTCGACCACCATCCAGTAAAACAGCGCGAGCGAAACGCCCGAATAGACCAAGGCAAAGCCGCTTGGGCCCACTCTCCAGACCATTTGCTTTCGCAAGGGGTGCGACATCAAAAAATGGCTGCCGACAAAGGCCGCGCAAGCAAGGCCAAGCATATAATATGAACTCAAAATCCGCTTCTCCCGCCCCCGAGAAAAACTGTCTCTAACAGACCCAATGTTTACCTGTCATAGGCCTTTGGCAAGTCACCCTCGGTTGGCCGCGCATATCGGTCACGTAACCGCATCTGCCGGTTGCCGAGCGGCTGTTCAATACCGTCGATGATAACATTGGTGGGCGCACTCGACAGTTCGAGCGGATCACCGTCCCAAATGACGACATCGCCTGCACGGCCTGCTCTAAGGCTGCCATATCGGTCGCCGACCCCCATAATCTCGGCGGGAACCGAACTGATTGCAGCGAACGCCTCGTTCCAGCTAAGCCCAGTCGCACCAGGCACCATCTCAAGGCTGACCAAATTACCAGCATATTGCGTCGTATAGCGCAACTGGTGCGAATCGCGGTCGTTGATCATGCCGATCGCCACCTGAACGCCCGCGTCCTTCATCCGCCCGATATTGCTTTGCGTCGCTCCAAGCATTTCGAACGAAGCGGGAAGGTCGTTGAGTGCCGAGGCAATGACAGGAATACCTGCCTGCGCCAGCTGCGTCGCCACGCGCCAGCCTTCGGTCGCACCGACGAACACCATCTTGATCGCGGGAAAATCGCTCTTCAGCTCGACGAGCCGAAGCATATCATTTGCACCTTCGACGTGGATAAGCAGACGCTGCTCGCCACGAAGAACCGTCAGTAATGCTTTGGCATCTTCGACCTTGAGCAATTCATCATCGAATGCGTTTCGGTTCGCAGCATAATCTTGCGCCTCGCGCAGCATCGCACGGAAATGAAGGTGGTTCCCTGCCCGACTGCCGCCCGAGTTGGCCGCGCCTGCTTCGCCGAATTCAACGAACTGGAAGGCGCGCGCCTTGGTCACGGCGTTGCTATCCGCGCCCAGATCGGCAATCGCGCCTTGCCCTGCAAAGATACTGTCCGCCGCTTCGGGTGCTACTACCGCGCGGGTCACCCCTGCGCCGCGATTGACAGCGAAGGGCGACCGGAACGGATCAATCGCAGGCGCTATGTCGATCGCAGCAGAAAAGCCGCTCTTGCCGCCGCTCTTGTCGTTGGTACCATTGACGGCATCGACTTCGGCCAGACCAAGCCGCGTAAAGCCGGCAAAAACACCCGGCGTAACCCATTTGCCGCTGGCATCGATCTGCCGTGCGCCGGCAGGAATGGCGACGCCTGCCCCAGCGGCCAAGATATTGCCGTCGCGGACGACAACTGTGCCGCCATCGATTGGCGCGCTGCCATCACCAATTACGACTTTGCCACCAGTGATTGCAATGGTTTCAGCGTAAGCTGGTGTAGCGATTGCTGCGATTGCCGCTGCTGCAAAAAGGAAATGCTTCATTTCACATCTCCCTCACCAGGCTGTCCAAGCTCGAAATCGCTAACCGGACGCCGTTTCGGGTCCTTCGCATCGAACATTAAAGCACCGTCGATCCAGACCTTTTCCGGCCTTGCGTATACACTTAACGGATTGCCGTTCCAAAGAACCACATCGGCCATCTTGCCCGGTTGCAGGCTGCCGGTCTTGTCGCTGATGCCAAGTGCTTTCGCAGGGTTATAGGTCAGCCATTTGATGACTTCAGCATCGCTGATATTAATGCCCATCCGTCGCCCATCGGCCTGCGCCTTGGCGGCCTCCTGGTTCAATCGCTGGATCTGGTTTTCATCGTCGGAATGGATAATCACGCACGCGCCAGTGTTTTGTAGAATTGCCGCGTTTTCAGGTATTGCGTCATAGGCCTCCATCTTGAAGCCCCACCAATCTGCCCACACTGCGGAGCAGACTCCGTTGTCACGGAGTAAATCGGCAATCTTGTAGCTTTCGACGGCGTGATGGAAGGTCGATACCTTGTATCCGAACTCTTTGGCCATATCGAGCACGATGGCCATTTCATCGGCGCGGTAGCAGTGGTTCTGGATCAGAATCTCGCCATCGAGAACGCCGACTAGCGTTTCCATGCCGATATCGCGGGTGAAGTCTTTGCCGCTATCGCGTTTCTTGCGATATTCCTGCGCCTTGACCCATGTCTGGCGGTTCACCGCGACATTACCCATCCGGGTCGAAGGCATCCGGCCCTTGGAGCCATAAACGCGCTTCGGGTTCTCGCCGCAGGCCATTTTCATGCCATAAGGCGCGCCCGGGAATTTCATGCCCTGTACGGTACGCGCATAGACATTTTTCAAAACGACCGAGCGCCCACCCATCAGATTCGCCGAACCCGGCAGGATTTGCAGCGACGTGACGCCGCCATTGGCGAGCGCGCGTGAAAATCCAGGGTCTTGCGGCCAGACGCTATGTTCAGCCCAGACCTCGGGCGTAGTCGGGCTGGTCGCTTCATTACCGTCACTATGCGCCTCGACCGCAGGCGAAGGGTAATCGCCTAAATGGCTGTGGATATCGATGATGCCCGGAGTCACATATTTGCCACCGCCGTCGAAGACCGCGATGTCGGCGGGGATCGGCGTGTCAGGCCCGCCAACACTGCTAATCTTACCGCCCGACATGAACACCACGCCATTGTCGATTTTGCCGCCTTCGCCGTCGTAAATGGTAACGTTGCGGATGGCTGTGGCGATGCCGGGATAGGCTTTGTAGGTAGACGGGAAAGGCGCGGGCGGCTTCGCTGCTGGTTTGGCCGAAGCCGTTGACGGTGACTCTTCCTTTGCCCCGCAACCACTCAAAGTGAGCGCAACAAGTGCCACGGCCGCAAACGCGGCCTTCCCCGATAAAAGCATCATTCAGTTCCCTGTTGTCGTTGGATGAATACCCGCAGCTTGTGGTTCTCCGGCTTCCTTATTGCCCTCAAGCGGCTCGTCACGCAGCGTGTCGAGATGCATCCAGCGTTTTACGATGGGCGATAGCAGCAACACCGCCACGGCAATGCCAATCGAGATGTAACCGAACAACTCGTACACATCGAGCAGGCCCTGCTTAGTCATTTCACCATCGTGCCCGCCGGTTGCCTCGCCAATCTTACCCGCAACGAAATTGCCGACGGCTGTCATGTAAAACCACGCACCCATGATAAGCGAAGCAAGGAATTTCGGCGCGAGCCGATTCATCGCTGACA
Organism: Sphingomonadales bacterium; assembly: GCA_031362665.1. Lineage (GTDB taxonomy): Bacteria > Pseudomonadota > Alphaproteobacteria > Sphingomonadales > Sphingomonadaceae > Sphingorhabdus_B. The sequence goes on along the minus strand of JANLSY010000395.1, from coordinate 4,048 downwards.
AGCCAACCGGCGAGAGGCAAAGCTCTGCCGTAGTTGCCAGCAAATAATACATGAAGACCAGAATGACCGGCGTCATTGCCGCAATACCATAAGCTTCTGCTCCCCAGACGAGGACAAGATTTGCGAGCCCCATCTGGACCAGCGCGAGGCCGAATTTGGCGGGTGCCGACGGCTCTCTGCCTTTGCGGCCAAGCCACTGCCAAAGCCCTGCGAACAATGGAGCCAGCAGAATGATATAAATCGGGTTGATCGACTGGAAGATACCCGCAGGTACGCCTCCACGGTCCACGAAGCGATCGGTAAACAGGTTCATCGAACCGCCCGCCTGCTCGAACAGGCCCCAGAAAATGGGATTGAGCGATATCAGGAACAGGATTGCGAACATCCGCTCGCGCGGTTCTTTTTCAAGCTTGAAGCTCTCGTACAGAACGTATCCGAGTAGCGAAACGCCCGATACCACCAGCAGCCCTTGGATAACATCCTGATACTGCACCAACGCCCAGATTACCGCGACCGCCGCTAGGCCGATGCCATAAAGCGTCATTTCGGTCGATTTCGCGAGTGGCTTCGGTGCTTCGCCAGCGCCGTTCAGCGCAGCTTTGCCAAGAACGAACACCACGAGACCCAAAAGCATTCCGATACCGGCAAGACCAAAACCCCAGCCCCAGCCGATGGTCTGGCCGAGATAGGCAACGGTGATCGTGCCCAATGCCGCGCCAACGTTAATACCCATATAAAAAATCGTGTAAGCCGCATCGCGGCGCACGTCGGTCATTTTGTACAACTGCCCGACCATCACCGAAATATTCGCCTTCAGGAAGCCCGAACCGACGATGATGAACGCCAGCGCCATCCAAAACACGTTAATCGTTGGATCATCCTGCCCGCCGGTGCCTTCAACCGCCATCAGGCTGTGGCCGATGGCCAATAGGATGCCGCCGAACAACACCGCCTTGCGTTGCCCAAGATACCGGTCGGCCAGATAGCCGCCCAACACCGGCGTAATATAGACCAGGCTAGTATAAGCGCCATAAACGAGGCTCGATTTGGAATCCGAAAAGAGCCAGTGCTGCGTGAGGTAGAAAATCAGGATGGCGCGCATACCGTAATAGGAGAAACGCTCCCACATTTCGGCGAAAAAGAGCATGTATAGGCCCTTGGGATGGCCTGCAAATTCAGGTTCCTTCTGGATGGCGATCTTTGCGCCAATCGCCAGAAAAATTCCAAGCACGACGACTGAAATTGCCGCAATCCAGTCGCCCTCGGCCCATAAACCCATTGGTTTGAAATCGGTCACGCGATCCCCACTTTCATTAATAATTTTTGGTGCTCTCCCCGAGCGGATGGCACAATCCCTAACGCAAAAATTTCGCTTGAGAAGAATTTTATTGCGCGGCATGTCAAAAATCGACGAATGACGGCGGATGTTTAACGATCTCTCCTCGGTAACCGCTTATCTCGAAACCCGCCGCTCGGGCAAACCACGCGATATGGTTGCGCCTGGGCCGGATGCCGCCACGCTCGACCGTATCCTGCAAAGCGCGATGCGCACGCCCGATCACGGCAAGCTTTTTCCCTGGCGTTTTATCAAGGTCGAGGACCGCCATGCGCTAGGAAGATTGCTTGGCGATGCGTTCATCACGGCCAATCCGGGCGCGCGCACCGCGCAGATCGAGGCAGCCATAGCGCCCGCGCTGATGGCACCGACGCTGGTCATACTGCTGTTCGCGCCTCAAAAAAGCGCCAAAATCCCTTTGTGGGAACAGCAGATGAGCGTCGGTGCGGTTGGCATGAACCTGCTTCACGCCGCACATGCGCATGGCTTTGTTGCAAGCTGGATCACTGGTTGGGCAAGCTACGACGCGACCATCCGCGCAGTTCTGTGCCAAGGCGATGAGCAGATCGCCGGTTACTTCTTCATGGGCACTCCCGGACAACCTCTCGAAGAACGCCCAAGGCCCGACGCGACTGACATTGTCAGAGATTGGCCATAAATTTGCAACATTGACGCGCCCTACTGTATTATGGCAGTAAGGAGCCGATGAAAAATGACGCCAAGCCTGTTTACCTCAAACTCCGCGATGTGATTGCCGCTGCGATCCTCGATGGGGACTACAAGGAAGGCGACATGTTGCCTTCGGTACGCGCATTTGCTTCGGACCAAGGGGCCAACCCGCTTACCGTTGCCAAAGCCTATCAGCTGTTTCAAGATAGCGGGCTCGTCGATGTTAAGCGCGGCGTCGGGCTGTTTGTCGCGTCAGGCGCGGTTTCGAAACTTCGTGGGTTCGAGCGCGACCATTTTGTCAAAAATGTCTGGCCTGATGTAAAGGCGCAAATGCAGCGTGCGGGAATAGACCCTTCGGAGTTACTCGCTCTGAGCTGATTGCGCTTTTGCTTTAGCTGCCAATTCGCGCGCCGCCTTCGGTCTTTTCTGCGAACGTTTCAGTACGTCGGCATAAACCCTTGTTACCATCGCATTCATGGGCGCCACACGATAGGCAATCGCGGCATATTCGCTCGCCTTATCCAAATTACCTGACCCTGCATATGCGCGCGCCAAATTGGCTAGCAGCAGGCTATCATTATGGCCCACCCGCGCCCGCACCCGCTCCAGCAAAATGACCGCGTTTCGATATTGCCCGGCATCGAGGTTGCGGTAACCGGCCAGACGGAGGCCAGTGAGGTTGGTCGGGTTATAGGCAAGAAAGGCGGCCAAGCTATCGTCGGCAGCTTTCTGGTCGCCAATGCGCGCCAGCGCATCGACCAGACGCAGCATCACCGGCTCGGTAAAACTGATCGCCCTTGCCTTGTCATAAGCAACTATCGCGGCGGACAAATTGCCGCGTTCACTCTCGATATCGCCCACCACCAGATGCGCGTCAGCCACGCCCGGATTACCGTTTTGAAGGCGAGCGGCTTCGGCAAATGCAGTGTCCAGTTCACCCGCTGCTGCCAACAATCGGATATAAGGTAACACCACACGGGCGTTATCCGGTTCGCGCCGCGCCGCATCTGCCGCGCCGATCAGTGAACCCGGCTCTGGCAACGGCTGCGCCGGACGAACCACCGATACCGCGGCATCGTTCAACGGATCGGTAGCGCGCTCCGGCTGACCGCTCGCGGTAAAGGCACGCGCGGTCAGCATCAGGCTGTAGCTATCAGCATCAGGCCGCGCTGCAATTTCACGGATTCTATCAAGCGCATCGAGCGGCTGCCCCGCGCGATAGAGCGCCTGCGCCAACAAAGTCCGCACGCGCCGGTTTCGTGGCTGCTGTCCCAGCAACCGTTGCAACTGGTCGACGGCACGGTTGGTATTACCAAGTTCATATTCGCAAATCGCATCAAGCAGCATTGGGGCGGGAAGTTCGTTGAAACCACTGCCCGCCTTCGGCAGTATCCGCTTTGCCAGCGTGCAGTTCCCGGCGCGCGCCGCCAAGACCGCCTGCATGTAGAAAGCCTTGGCGTTACCGCTGTCGAGCGTGACGATTTTGCGGGCCTGTGCCAGCATATCGCGGTAACGCCCCGCCTCCCCCAGCGTCAGCGCATATTCTTCAATCAACGGCACGTCGGTCGGCGCGATCTGCAAGCCCCGTTCGAACCAGGGTAACGCAGCGACAACGCCGTATTGAGAGCGCATCAACACTCCCCGGAATTCAAGCGCGCGGACATCCTTCGGATCGATCTGCAATGCCCGCTCGACGGCCTCGATGGCACCCCTCTGATTTGCGAGTATGAAACGCAACCGTCCAAGATCGGTCCAATTTCGGCTATCATCAGGCGCGATGCGGATCGCTTCATCGAAGCTGGCTAGTGCTGAGGTCGTATCACTCTTCTGCATCTGCACACGCCCGAGGATGCGTAACGCATAAGCGCGGTTGACGGCGGGAATAGAGGTTTCGACCAGTACCGCCTCTGCCTCGGCCAGCTCACCCTGCATCCAATATGCATGCCCCAGCAGATGGGCGATTTGGTCTTTGGAGACGCCAACTGCCAGCGCGCGTTCAAGCGCCGCCTGTGCCGCTGCTCCATCGAACAAGGCCAATGACAC
>JANLSY010000378.1:0-2118 GCA_031362665.1 Sphingomonadales bacterium | reverse complement strand
AACGGCGCGCGTCCTTATCGACGGCTGGCTCCACACCGGCGACATCGGGCATCTCGATGTCAAGGGCCGCGTCGTGATAACAGACCGCAAGAAAGACCTGATCGTCAACGATAAGGGCGACAATATCGCGCCGCAAAAGGTCGAGGGCATGCTGACACTCCAGCCCGAAATATTGCAGGCGATGGTGAGCGGCGATAAACGGCCCTATATCGTCGGCCTGATCGTTCCAGACCCCGAATGGACCGTCGAATGGTGCCGCGCGCAGGACATGAAATGCGATTTTGCCTCGCTAAACGATAACCCGCAATATCGCAGCGCGGTGCGTGCGGCGGTCGACCGCGTAAATGCCGACCTTTCGGTAACGGAGAAAGTACGCCAGTTCGAATTTACCGACGAACCCTTTACCATCGAAAATAGTGAAATGACCCCGAGCATGAAAATCCGGCGGCACGTTATTCGCGAACGTTATGCGGACAGGCTGAAGGGCATGTACAAGGATTAGTCTGCGGTTTTTGCAGCCCATATTAGGAATTCGACATTGCCCTGCGGCCCGGTAATCGGGCTGGTGGTCAGGCCGCGCACGGACCAGCCGCTGCTTTCCAGCCATGCTGAAACCTCGTCACATACGCGTTTGTGAACTGCTTCGTTCCGCACGACGCCTCCCTTGCCGACTTCGTCTCGGCCAGCCTCGAATTGCGGTTTGATTAGCGCGACCAGTTGCGTATCCGGCTTGGCAAAGGTCAGCGGTCTTTCGAGTACCTTGGCGAGGCCGATGAAGCTGGCATCGCACACGATTAAATCGACTGGTTCGGGGATATGGGCTTCGGTCAATATCCTCGCGCTTGTCTGTTCGTGAACGATTACCCGTTCGTCCTGACGCAGCTTCCACGCCAGTTGATTGGTGCCGCTATCGACGGCGAATACTTTGACCGCGCCGTTTGTGAGCAACACGTCGGTAAAGCCGCCAGTCGACGAACCCACATCGATGGCGACTTTGCTAGTCACATCAATTTGGAATTGCTCTAACGCATGCGCGAGCTTGATACCGCCCCGCGACACCCAAGGGTGATCGCTACCCTTAACGCTAACCGTAGCATCGACGGTAACCTGCTGCCCTGGTTTTGACGCCTTGACGTCGCCGACAAACACATGCCCCGCCATCACCAGGGCCTGCGCGCCGGTCTTGCTGTCGGTAAGGCCGCGATCGACTATCAACTGGTCCAGACGGATTTTTTTGGTCGCCATGGCGCAGGGCGCTAGCGGACAACGGAGGATTTGGCCATAAGGTCCGAATGAATATCCGCCATCTGCTCGTTGCATCACTAATCGCGCTGTCTGCTTGCAGCGCCCCGCCTTCACCACCGGCGCCGCAACCTACGCCCGCGCCAAAGCCGGTGCCGGCCGCACCGTCGCCGCCGCAGAAACCAGCGGGCGAGTGGATCGACTGGGCGCTGGCCGCAGGCGACTGGGTGTATCGGCGTGACGAGCGTGGCTCGATTGCTTTGTTTGGACCCGCGGGACAAAATGCCACGCTCACCTTGCGCTGCGACATGCAACGTCGTCGCATCTATCTGGCGCGAGAAGGGTCAGGGGCGGCGGGCCGAATGGTTGTACGGACGAGTTCCACGTTGAAGGAGTTTGCCGCCAGCCCGACTGGGGCAACGCCTGCATATCTCGCGGTGGACGTCTTGCCCACCGATCCGATCCTCGACGCAATCGCACTGAGCCGAGGTCGCTTTGCTATCGAAGCAGACGGGCAGGCACCAATCGCCATCCCGTCATGGGCAGAAATCACGCGAATTGTGGAAGATTGCCGGGGCTGAAGCCGCATCGGCGCAGAACCCTGATATTTGCCCGAAAAAAAATATAATACAAGACTTGTTTCCAAACTTTCTTTGACTCACACATTGAGTCGCGGAGGGCAGATAAATGTTTGAAGCAAGCAATTTCCATTCAACGAAAGGAGGTGATCCGATGTCTCATGGTTCAGTTAAGAGGTCGGGCAATTCCGTTCGGGAGATCGGCCGCTGATTCAATCAGCGATGCCGGTCACGGCATGAAAGCAACTTCCGGCAGCGGGACATCCGACCGCTGACCCATGTTTAAGGGCCGCTGGCG
>JANLSY010000346.1:0-3806 GCA_031362665.1 Sphingomonadales bacterium | reverse complement strand
GTTGGCCACCGAAGCCGGTTTCACGGATAATCTGTCGGCAAGTACCGATGGCGTGGCTTTCAAATAAGCCAATGCCGATGCCGCAACCATTCGATTGTCGGCATGGATTCGATGCACAAACGGCATTTTAGTTCGTTGCCGCACTGCCGCATATTCTCCTTCATCAACCGCAGGAGAATGGACATGACCTCGATGACCGCAACAACAGCACCGCTTATGGGACGAGTGGCAATCGTCACCGGGTCAACCAGCGGCATCGGCCTCGGGATTGCCCGCGCGCTCGCCGAGGCGGGTGCAGACATTGTCCTGAATGGCCTGGGCGACCTTGGCCAGATCGAAACGACGCGCAGCGAACTTGCTGCCGCAACCGGTGTGCAGGTCAACTATAATGGTGCCAACCTTCTCGATGGCGCGGATGCGGCAGCACTGGTCACCGAAACCATCGACGAATTCGGCAAGGTCGACATTCTCGTCAACAATGCCGGTATCCAGCATGTCAGCCCAATCGAGGAATTTCCCATTGATAAATGGAACGCCATCCAGGCGCTCAACCTGTCGGCGAGCTTTCATACAACACGGGCCGCTTTCGGCGCGATGAAAGCGGCTGGCTGGGGCCGGATTATCAATCTCGCATCGGTCCACGGTCTGATCGCGTCCCCCTACAAGAGCGCCTATGTCGCTGCAAAACACGGCGTGCTCGGTCTAACCAAGACCGTCGGCCTCGAAGGCGCGCAGTTCGGCGTCACCTGCAACGCGGTGTGCCCGGGCTATGTCTGGACCCCTCTGGTCGAAGGCCAGATCGAAGATACCGCCAAGGCGCGCGGCATCAGCCGCGAAGACGTCATCAACAATGTTCTGCTCGCGGCGCAGCCGACCAAACGCTTTGTTACGGTCGAAGAACTGGGTGCGGTGGCGGTATTCCTGTGCAGCGAAGCTGCGCGTTCGATCACCGGCGTGGCGTTACCTGTCGATGGCGGCTGGACCGGCCTGTGACTTCGCCGCAGCGTCCCCATGTCGTGTTCGTTGGCGCTGGCTTTGGCGGCTTGGCGGCCGCCCAAGGCTTGCGCCACGCCGACGTCGATGTGACGCTGATCGACAAGCGCAACCACCATCTTTTTCAGCCTTTGCTGTATCAGGTGGCAACTGCGGGTCTCTCCCCCGCCGATATCGCTGCGCCAATTCGCGGGATCGTTAAGCGAAACGCCAATACCCGCGTAGTACTCGACCGAGTATATGGTGTCGATACCGAGCATAAACGCGTCATTTTGGGCGACGGCGAACCGATGCCCTATGACTGGCTGGTCCTAGCCACCGGCGCGCGCCACAGTTATTTCGGGCGCGACGATTGGGCGCCTTTTGCCCCCGGTATCAAAACGATCGAAGACGCGACCGCCGTCCGCCGCAAGGTGCTGATGGCGATGGAACGCGCCGAGACCGAAACCGACCCCGACAAGCGGCACGCCTTGCTGACTTTTGTGATAATCGGCGGCGGGCCAACGGGTGTCGAAATGGCGGGAGCCATCGCGGAACTCGCTCGTCATTCGGTAACCAAAGACTTTCGAAGCATTACACCGCATTGCTCCAAGGTGATCCTTATCGAAGGCGGTGAAAGGCTGCTTTCAAGCTTTCCGGAGACGCTTTCGGCGAAGGCAAAAACGGCCATCGAGCAATTGGGCGTGGAAGTCCGGCTGGGCCAGCAGGTCATGTCGGTCGGCAAAATGGGCGTGATGGTCGGCGAAGAATTCATTGCCGCCTCGACCGCGATCTGGGCGGCCGGTGTGCAGGCCTCTCGCGCTGCCGAGTGGTTGGGCATCGTCCCTGATCGTGCCGGCCGGGTACCCGTCGGTTGCGACCTGCGGGCACCGGACGACAACTCTGTCTTCGTTATCGGCGACACCGCAGCGTGCCTGGGTGCCGACGGAAAGGCGCTTCCCGGCGTCGCGCCGGTCGCAAAGCAGCAAGGCGTACATGTCGCGCAAAGCATAATCGCGGCAATCAAAGGCCGCACAATCGAGCCGTTTCGATACCGCAACTACGGCAATCTGGCGACCATCGGCCGCAACCGCGCCGTTGCCGATTTCGGACGCATTCAGGTCTCGGGCCATCTCGCGTGGTTGCTCTGGTGCGTCGCGCATATCTGGTTTCTTTCGGGATATCGTAACCGTTTCGTCGTGGGCGCGAATTGGCTTTGGAACTATCTCACATTCACACGCGGTGCCCGTCTCATAACCGGCGAAGTTTCGCCCGATTTACCAGCAACGCTCGTCCCCCGACCCGCATTGCGCCCCCTCAACGTTTGAACATCAAAGGAAAATGACGATGACCCAAAACCTCAAAAAGGAAATTTCCGCCTTCGGCCAGACCGTGCTGGTGTTTCAGGGCGGCGGCGCGCTCGGAGCCTATCAGGTCGGCGTTTATCAGGCGCTGCAGGAAGCCGGAATCGAACCCGATTGGGTCATCGGCACATCGATCGGCGCCATCAACGCGGCGCTGATTGCGGGCAACGCACCAGCCGACCGGCTCGACAAGCTTCGCGAATTCTGGCGCCGGGTCGAGCACGGCCAGTTTTTTGACGGACCGTTCGCCAACATGTTCGCACCGATGCGCACGATGAGCGCGGTGATGTCGGGCATTCCCGGTTTCTTCAAACCCAATCCGCTTGCCTTCATGGGCCAGAGAATTCCACTCGGCGCCGAACATGCCGGCTATTATTCGGTCGACCCGCTGCGTGACAACCTGACCGAACTGGTTGATTTCGATCTGGTCAATTCGGGTCCGACACGGCTGACCGTCGGCGCGGCGAATGTCCAGACCAGCGAAATGCATTATTTCGACTCGCGCGACATGCCGCTCGACTTGCGTCACGTCATGGCTTCCGGTGCACTCCCCCCCGCCTTCCCCGCCGTCCGTATTGACGGCGAGCTTTATTGGGATGGTGGCATCGTTTCCAACACGCCGGTCGAAGCGGTGTTCGACGATAACCCAAGAAGCAATGCCATCGTCTTTGCGGTACATTTATGGAATCCGCACGGCACCGAACCGCAGTCGATCTGGGATGTGACCAACAGGCAAAAAGACGTCCAATATTCGAGCCGTGGCAATACACATATCAAACGGCAGCGGCAGCTGCACAAATTGCGCCACATCATCCAGCAGCTCGCCCAGCTTGTCCCGCCCGATGCCGTATCGAACGAAGATCTGAAGACGATGCGAAGCTATGGTTGCTCGACGACAATGCATGTCGTCCGCCTGCTGGCGCCGCAACTCGACAATGAAGACCATACCAAAGACGTGGATTTCAGCCCTGGCGGCATTCGCGATCGCTGGGAGGCAGGCTACGCGCATACCAGCGAAATGCTCACAAAAGCACCGTGGCGGGCAGAGGCCGATCCGTTGGAAGGGTTCGTCCTGCACGAAGCGATGGCCGGCAAAATGGTCGAAGTCCCTCCCGCCTATTGAGCGGGCACAACACCAGAAAATCAAATGACGGAAAGGATAGACTGATGAGTAATACGACCAAGAAGAATGCAGAATCTGTAACGCCCAGCTCGGCGGCGCTGATGACGGCACAGACCGAGCAGGCAATCACGATGGCAAAAGCCAGTTTTGAACAGATCGCCACGAAATCGCGCGAAGCGATGGAGCAGAGCATGAAGACCGTCGGTGTAGTCACCGAGATGACGCGCGGCAATGTCGATGCGTTGCTGGAATCCTCCCGCGCCGCAGCGGGTGGCATGCAGGTCATAGCGCAGGAAGTTGCCGAATATGGAAAACAGACGTTTGAACGGACGACGACTGCCGGCCGC
>JANLSY010000333.1:0-2312 GCA_031362665.1 Sphingomonadales bacterium | reverse complement strand
GTCATATTTGGTGCCGCTGTTGGTCGGCAGTTCGATATCGTCGATCTTGTAGTAGGACGTGTTGTAGCTGTTTTCGAAGCGCACATCGTCGAACATGAAGAATTCGGCTTCGGGACCGACATAGACGGTGTCGCCGATGCCTGTGGTCTTGAGATAGGCTTCGGCGCGTTTTGCGGTCGAGCGCGGGTCACGGCTGTACAGCTCGCCGGTCGAAGGCTCGACGATGTCGCAGAACAGGATCATCATCGGGGTGGCTGAGAACGGATCGATATAGCACGCCTCAAGGTCGGGCTTCAGGATCATGTCGGATTCGTTGATCGCCTTCCAGCCTTCGATCGACGATCCGTCGAACATCAGGCCGTCTTCCAGCTCGTCTTCGCCGATTACGCCCGAGCACATGGTCAGATGCTGCCATTTGCCCTTGGGGTCGGTGAAGCGGACATCGACCCACTCGATTTCCTCTTCCTTGATACGCTTGATGATGTCCTTCGCGGTAACGCCCATGTTGCTTTCCTTCTTTGACTTGTCTTTTTTCGATTGTTTGGATTTAGACGGCATCGTTGTCACGCTCGCCGGTGCGGATACGCAGCGCGGTCTCAACGGGGATGACGAAAATCTTGCCGTCGCCGATGCGGCCGGTCTGTGCGGCAGCGGCGATGGCCTCGACCACGCGGTCGGCCAAGCCATCCTCGACCACGACCTCAAGCTTTACTTTGGGGAGGAAGTCGACGACATATTCGGCGCCACGATAAAGCTCGGTGTGGCCCTTCTGGCGACCGAAACCTTTCGCCTCGGTCACGGTGATGCCGGAAACACCGACTTCGTGCAGCGCCTCTTTGACTTCGTCGAGCTTGAACGGCTTGATGATCGCTTCGATCTTCTTCATGACTTTCCCCTATGTGGCGCGTGAGGCAGAGGCTCCGCGCGCGCGGATTATGTGCGATGCTTCGCAAGGAGCGTGCCAGTTCAAATCAACGCAAATCCGCGATTTGCGATTCAAATCAGCCGCTTGCACTGCCTAAAAATTAGGCAGCTGTGCGATTCATGGGCAGCATCATTTGTCGGCGAGTGCCTTCTCGTTCGCCTTGGCGTAATGCGCGCGGCTGATGACATAAAAGCGCATTTGCTCGGCTTCTTGCGGACTCAGCACACTGGCGAAACTCACCATGCCATTTCCCTTGAGCACGCCGTCGATGACCACCGATTTCCAGGTATCGGCGTCGGATATGCTTGCCGATTTGCGCAAGTCGGGCAGCACACCATTACCGACCGCACCTGGGCCATGGCAGACGAGGCAGTAACGCTGGAAATTCGACTGGCCAGCGGCGATATCGGCTGGTGTGCCGATCTGTGTTGGAGGTTCCCAAACATAAGGTGGCGTTGCGGGCAGGGCGGGTAACGTTGCCTTTCCACCTAGCTTCAGCACAATGAGGCGCGGAATGTTGGGCACCGCCGCGCTGGTGTTCCCCGCAAATCCCGCAACGAGCGGAAACGCGCCGCCTTTGCTGGTCAGGAAAGCGACATATTGTTCGCCATCGACCGTGTAGGTCGATGCGCCGGACAATACGCCCGACTGGACGTTGAGACTATAGATTTGCTTACCAGTATCGGCCGCATAAGCGCGGAATTCGCCCATAGCGGTGCCTTGGAAAACCAGATTGCCCGCCGTGGTCATCGTCCCGCCATTCCAAGATGCCGGGTGGTCGACGGTCCATTTCGCCTTACCGGTTTTCGGATCGAACGCCACCAATCTGCCCTTGGTTGCGGCTTTCACCGCTTTGACGAAATTGATGTCGTCGGGCAAGTCAGCCGTCGCCATTGCGCCGCCAGTGTTAAAGCCAAGCGGTTTGCGCTCCTGTTCGTTCGGCGCGGCCGGCGGCAAATACGCACCGCCGATGTAAAGTGCGGGAATATAAACCAGTCCGGTCGCCGGATTATAGCTCATCGGGTGCCAGTTATGCGCGCCCAGCGCCGACGGGTTCGCCATGTAGAGCTTGCCGGTCTTCTCATAGCGTGCCTCGGGGTTCTCGATGGGTCGCCCCGTTTTCAAATCATAGCCCGACGCCCATGTGATGCCGTCGATAAAGGGATTGGCCGACAGCATCTTGCCGTTCACACGGTCGATGGTGAAGAAGAAGCCATTTTTCGGCGCGTGGTAGAGGACTTTGACTTCCTTGCCGCCGCGTTTCTCGGTGGCGAGAATGATTGGCAGTGTCGCGGTATAGTCCCAGCTTTCCGCCGGGGTTTCCTGATAGTGCCAGACATATTCGCCGGTGTCGGGTTTCAGCGCGACGACCGACGACAGGAACAGA
>JANLSY010000299.1:0-2570 GCA_031362665.1 Sphingomonadales bacterium | reverse complement strand
GCATTGGGCGGAATGCTGATCGGGCTGCTGCTCACCTTGTTCGGTGGCGGCGGATCGGTGCTGGCGACGCCCTGGCTGATTTATGTCGTTGGCGTTATGGATACCCATGCGGCGATTGGTACCTCGGCAGCGGCAGTTGCGGTCAATGCCGCCACAGGCCTTGCAGCGCAAGCGCGGGCAGGGCGGGTGAAATGGCCTTGTGCGATTACCTTTGGGATTGCGGGCCTCGCCGGGTCTCTGGTCGGCGCGCATTTCGCGAAGCAGGTTGATGGCAAATCACTGCTCATGTGGTTTGCGGTCGCGATGATCGCGATTGCCATATCAATGTTGATCCCGAAGAAGAACGAAGGCGACCCTGCGGTCCGCCTGACCCCGCCGATGGTGCTTAGGCTCGCGCCGGTGGGTTTGCTCGCAGGATTGGCGGCAGGCTTTTTCGGCATCGGCGGCGGCTTCCTGATTGCCCCCGGCCTGATGGCATCGACGGGAATGACCCTCGCCAACGCCAGCGCGTCATCGCTTGTGTCGGTCAGCCTGTTCGGCGGAGCAACCAGCCTGTCTTATGCAGCTTCGGGGCAGCTTATCTGGCCTTTGTTCGGCGCGCTTGTCGTTGGCGGCGCAGGCGGGACATTGGTCGCATTACCGCTGGCAAAATATCTCGAAAGCCGCACCGCGATTGCGCGAACGATCTTTGCGCTGATGGTTATTGCCGTGGCGATGTTTATCTTGCTGAGTTGACCGTCTAAATCAGCTATCTCACGACCCGATCAAAAACATGTTTATCGTCAGCCGCCCTTGGCGGGGATCGGGTGACAGCACTAACGGGTCGGGGATAACACCCGAATGCAATTGCCGCCCGCGATAGAGCACCAACCTGTCTGGCGCCGCCTCTACTTCGTCGATAATCTCGAACCAATCGGTGTCGCCATAGCAGAATTGCGCGGGCGGCATACCGTGCTCGCGCTCGTCCATCGCCAACGCGGCATTGTATGCGTCTTCACGGTCAGGAGTTACCGTTTCGAACCCCGTCCGGCGATGGCGGTAGAACGCCGTGCCGCCGCTTTCGGGGCCGAGCAGATAATGCATGATCGCAATTACCTCGCCGCCCGAATGATCATAATGCGGGATACGCTGCAACGGGTGCAATTCATGCTCGCCCAGCGTCACCAGCGAAAAGGTCGAGGCATCCAGCCGGACGCCCTTGGTAAAGCCGAACACGCGGCTCATGATCTGCATCATCAGGTCGCGCCGCCGGTCGAGATAGCTGGGGTCCGCCCAGGAACGAATGCCGGGATAGGATGCTCCGGCATGCTGGTAGGACGCGGCATAGCCTGCCTCGAGCAGCTCACCCGCCATGCCACTAAATCCGTCGATTATCACGAGAGGCTCGCCTTCGCGGCCCATCTTGCGGACGTCTATGATTGGGTCGGGCAGGTTCATCGCCCACGGTCATGGCCGCACCGATGTGCCCAAGTCAACAGCACGGCACTCGACAGGCGATTCAGGAACGCCTAGTGTCGCGAAATCCCCGGGGAGTCGTGTGACTGAGAGGCAGGTGTAACGCCCTGCGACCCGCTGAACCTGATCCCGTTGACGCGGGCGTAGGGAGGGAGCGGCACATGAAATCCGCGCTCTCCTGACCGACATTTGGAGAGTAGACATGGCAGACATCCCCGCACGCACAGAGATAGGCGTCACCACTGGCCCAATACGCGGCAGCAAGAAAATCTACGTGGGTCCCACCCCGATTCATGGCTGCCGTGTTGCCATGCGTGAGATTTACCTCGACCCGAGCTGCGACGATGCCCCCGTCCGCGTCTATGACCCGAGCGGCCCCTATACCGACGCCGACGCGCATATCGACATCTCGACTGGCCTCCCCGAAATCCGCTCCGGCTGGATCCTCGAACGCGGCGATGTCGAGCAGGTGTTCCAGCGCGAAGTCCGCCCCGAGGACAATGGCCAGCTCGGCCCCGACCGAAGTGGCGGCGTCGCGCCCTTCCCCAATGTCCGCAAGCAGGTCCTGCGCGCCAAGCCCGGCATGAACGTCAGCCAGATGCATTATGCGCGCCAAGGCATCATCACCGCCGAAATGGAATATGTCGCGGAGCGCGAGAACCTGGGCCGCGCGCGCCTTGCCGAATATAAACGCGACGGCGAAAGCTTTGGCGCGGAAATCCCCGATTATGTCACCCCCGAGTTCGTCCGCGACGAAATCGCAAGGGGCCGCGCGATCATCCCCAACAATATCAACCACCCCGAGAGCGAGCCGATGGCCATCGGCCGCAATTTCCTCGTCAAGATCAACGCCAATATCGGCAACAGCGCGGTCGCATCCGATGTCGCCACCGAAGTCGACAAGATGGTCTGGTCGATCCGCTGGGGCGCGGACACCGTCATGGACCTGTCGACCGGCCGCAACATCCACGACACGCGCGAATGGATCATCCGCAATTCGCCTGTGCCGATTGGAACAGTGCCCATCTATCAGGCACTCGAAAAAGTCGGCGGCGTCGCCGAAGACCTCAGCTGGGAAATCTTCCGCGATACCCTCATCGAGCAGGCCGAACAGG
>JANLSY010000242.1:0-2149 GCA_031362665.1 Sphingomonadales bacterium | reverse complement strand
ATGCAGGCGAACGACATGACTGACATAGCAACACTCCAATCCGAACTGACCATTGCCATTGAAGCTGCTGACACATTGGATGCGTTGGAAGTGGTGCGCATCTCCGCGCTGGGTAAGCAGGGAAGCGTTTCTGCGTTGCTGAAGACGATGGGAGCGATGTCGACGGATGAGCGGCAAGCGCAAGGACCGATTATCAATGGCCTGCGCGAAACTGTGACCGCTGCTATTGCTGCCAAGAAGTCCGCTCTCGAAACCGCCGCGCTAAACGAACGTCTCGCGACCGAGCGGCTCGATATGACTTTGCCAGCACCCGAATTTCCTCGCGGATCGGTGCATCCGGTCAGCCAGGTGATGGACGAGCTAGCCGAAATCTTCGCCGACATGGGCTTTGCCGTTGCAGAAGGTCCGGAGATCGAAGACCAGTGGCACAATTTCACCGCGCTCAATATGCCCGAAACCCACCCGGCGCGCGCGATGCATGACACTTTCTACATGAACGCTGCTGATGGTGAGGAAGCCAAGGTACTGAGAACGCATACTTCTCCCGTACAAATCCGCACCATGACGTCACAGGAACCGCCGATCCGCATTATCGCGCCGGGCCGGGTGTACCGAAGCGACAGCGATGCGACGCATACACCGATGTTTCACCAAATCGAAGGTCTGGTAATTGATAAGGGCATCCATCTCGGTCATTTGAAGTGGACGCTCGAAACATTCCTCAAAGCGTTTTTCGAACGCAACGAACTGACCATCCGGCTGCGCCCAAGCTATTTCCCTTTCACCGAGCCATCGGCAGAGGTTGATGTCAGCTTCTCGATAGAGAATGGCAAGCGCGTGCTTGGGGGCACTGGCGGTTGGATGGAGTTGCTCGGCTCCGGAATGGTTCATCCCAAGGTCATTACCGCCTGCGGGCTCGACCCAGACGTTTACCAAGGCTTTGCCTTCGGCGTCGGCGTCGACCGGCTCGCGATGCTCAAATATGGCATGGACGATTTGCGTGCCTTCTTCGACGGCGACTTGCGCTGGCTCAAGCATTATGGCTTCGGCGCGCTCGACGTACCGACTTTGAGCGGAGGAGTGGGCGCATGAAATTCTCACTGAGCTGGCTCAAGGAGCATCTGGAAACCGATGCCAATGTAGATGCCGTTGCCGATACGCTGAACCGGATCGGGCTTGAGGTCGAAGGCATCGAAAACCCTGCCGACAAACTGGCCTCTTTCCGCATCGCCAAGGTCCTGAGTGCCGCCCCGCATCCGCAAGCGGACAAGCTGCAGGTGCTGTCGGTAGACGCAGGCGGCGAACCGTTGCAAGTCGTGTGCGGCGCGCCCAATGCGCGCGCGGGTATGCTGGGCGTGTTCGGCCCGGCGGGTGCGACGGTACCATCCAACGGTATGGTGCTGAAGGTAGCTGCGATTCGCGGCGTCGAATCGAACGGCATGATGTGTTCGATTGCCGAGCTTGAGCTGGGTGATGACCATGATGGCATTATCGAGCTTTCTGCCGACGCGCCGGTGGGCATGGTCTACGCTGATTGGGCGAGCCTGGACGACCCAGTCATCGACGTATCGGTCACACCCAACCGGCAGGACTGCATGGGCGTGCGCGGGATTGCGCGGGATCTGGCAGCGGCTGGGCTAGGGACGCTGCGTCCGCTCGCCGAAGTCTATAAAACCGATGCAATATCACCTGTCGATGGCAGCGAACCCGCTCCCGCTGTGGCAACACTCGACACCGAAGGTTGTCCGGCTTTCTACGCGCAAGCCGTGTCGGGCGTAGCCAACGGGGCCTCGCCCGATTGGATGCAAGCCAAGCTGAAAACCATCGGGCAAAAGCCGATTTCGCTTTTGGTGGATATCACCAATTTCATCTCGATCGACCTCGGTCGCCCGCTGCACGTTTATGATCGCGCGAAACTTTCGGGTGCGCTGGTCGCGCGCAAGGCGAAAGACGGTGAAGAGATGTTGGCGCTCAACGGCAAGACCTATGCGCTGGAGTCGAGCATGACCGTCATTGCCGACGATGATATCGTCCACGATATCGGTGGCATCATGGGCGGCGAGCATTCGGGTGTTTCCGAAGCCACCACCGACGTGTTGATCGAATGCGCCTATTTCGACCCCGAACATATCGCGCGCACCGGGCAGAA
>JANLSY010000232.1:0-3509 GCA_031362665.1 Sphingomonadales bacterium | reverse complement strand
TAAACCTAAAGAGCAGGCCATGGATTCCCGCCTGCGCGGGAATGACATCGTGAAGGTGGAGAGGTTGCTCTGCATCACCCCGCCCACCCATTCTTTTCCATCCACGCCTGACAACTGCCTTTGGCAAGGTCGCGAACGCGGCCCATATAAGACGCGCGTTCCTGCACGGAAATCACACCGCGTGCCTGCAACAGATTGAACAAATGGCTGGCCTCAATCGCCTGGTCGTAAGCCGCCAGCGGAATGTTCGCCTCGATACAGCGTTTGCATTCTGCCTCCGCTTTGGTGAAGCCGTCGAACAAGGACGTCGTATCCGCCACTTCGAAATTATAAGTCGAAAATTCGACTTCGTTCTTGTGGAACACGTCGCCGTAGCTGACGCCGTGATTGTTGAATTTCAGATCATACACGCTGTCGACGCCCTGAATATACATCGCCAATCGTTCCAACCCGTAGGTGAGTTCGCCCGCGACCGGCTTGCAATCGAACCCGCCGACCTGCTGGAAATAGGTGAACTGCGTGACTTCCATCCCGTCGCACCAGACTTCCCAGCCGAGGCCCCATGCGCCGAGCGTGGGCGATTCCCAGTCATCCTCGACAAAGCGGATATCGTGTTTCAGCGGATCGATGCCGATGGCATCCAATGAGCCCAGATACAGCTCCTGCAGGTTCGCAGGGCTTGGCTTCATAATCACCTGATACTGGTAATAATGCTGGAGCCGGTTGGGGTTTTCGCCATAACGCCCGTCGGTGGGCCGCCGCGAAGGCTGCACATAGGCAGCGTTCCAGTGATCGGGCCCGAGCGAACGTAGCGCGGTTGCCGGATGGAACGTGCCTGCCCCCATGCGCATATCGTAAGGCTGCAAAATTACGCAGCCCTGCTTCCCCCAATAATCATGAAGCGTGAGGATCAGGTCCTGAAAGCTAAGCGGCGTGCCAGACATGGCCAGCCCTTGGCGGAGAAGCCGCGCTAAATCAAGGTTCTGGACGCGGTCGCGGCATTTTGTCAGCCTCGCATAGCTTTATGTAAGGTCTTATTGACATCGCCTGCGAATCGGTTTAGTAAGGTTTACATGACACAAAGACAGTATCACCTGACATGAAGAACCAGCTGAAAGTACTGCGCGCGATGCGCAACTGGAGCCAGGCGGAACTCGGCGAGCATCTGGATGTGTCACGCCAGGCAGTGAATGCAATCGAGACGGGAAAATATGACCCGTCGCTGCCACTGGCGTTCAAGATAGCGCGGCTTTTCGGGCTGCCGATAGAGGAGATTTTCGATGACGGATTTGGTGGAGGCGACAATGCCTGAGCCAGTGCAAGATGAAGGTTCGAGCGGTCGCCATATCCTTTGGATCGTGCTGGCGGGCTTCGGCATTGTGATGACTGGCGGCGCGATTGCCGGATATCTTGCTGAGCATCAGTCACAGGGCGGCGGTCCTTTGCGAACCGCCGGCATAATTGCAATGACGGTATTTGCCGGGATTATTGTAGGCTTGGCCTACGCAATATGGCGCAGTGTTAAAGCGTTGAGAGTTAAAGCGCTGAGCCTGGACGCCGGTAACCTGACGCGGCGCGAACGGCTCAATCGCAACATCGTGCTTGCCTGCGCGCTGCTCGGTGCCGCTTTCGGTGCGGTTTTGATGGCAACGGGCAGCTTTGATGTTACCGATCCGGAGGCCAGCGCGTTTTCGGCTTTTTCGAATGGCTCGTTACCGGCACCCGTGGCCATGGTTGCCGTTTTTTTTTGGGGCGGTGTAATGCCCGTGGTCGCATGGTTCTGGCACACCCGCGCCATCGACGAGCAAGAAGAACGCGCTTATCGTGACGGTGGTTATTATGCAGCCTACGCCTATCTAATCCTTGCGCCTGTCTGGTGGTTGCTGTGGCGTGGCGGCTTGCTACCCGAACCCAATGGTGTCGCCATCTTCATGGCATTTGCATTCATATGGTCTGCGGTCTGGTTCTGGAAGAAATATCGCTGACTTTTCTATTACTTTAGTTCATCAACCAATTGTCTTTCTGGAGTCTCCGTTATGCGTAAATCAATGATTGCCCTGTTTGCGACCGCCGCCATCATTTTCTCACCGTTAGCAGGCGCACAAAACACCCCAAGTGAAGCACCTGCCGCGGTCGAGGCGCTTGATCCAGTCAAGGTCGAGACCGTGTCGATGAAAGACGCCGACCCGGCTTTGTGGGTGGTCAAGGACGAAGACACGACGATTTACCTATTCGGCACCGTCCACATATTGAAACCCGGCCTTAGCTGGTTCGACGAGGGCGTGAAGACTGCCTTCGATAAATCCGACCGGCTAGTGCTCGAATTGGTAGAGCCGTCGGCGGCCGAAACGCAGACGCTTTTCATGAAGCTGGCGATGGACCAGACCGGCAAGACCCTTCGGTCCAAAATGACCGATGCCGATCGTGCGATTTATGAAGGTGCGATCACAAAAATCGGTTTGCCTGCAGAAGCACTTGACCCGTTTGATCCATGGGCAGCCGCCGTGACCATGTCGGTACTTGCCATGCAGAAAAAAGGCTTTGACCCAAATAGCGGCGCGGAAAAGCAGCTGACCGCCGCGGCCAAAGCCAGCAATAAACCGATCAGCGGTGTTGAGACGATGGAGTTCCAACTGGGCGTGTTCGATTCGATGTCGGAGGCCGAGCAAATCAAGTTCCTGGTCGAAGGCGCGAAAGTAATAGACGACATGGAAAGCTCGATGGACAAGATGGTGAACCTATGGGCAACCCCGGACCCCGAAGGGCTTGCAAAACTGATGAACGAAGGGATGACTAGCCCCGCCCTTTACCACGCGCTGCTGACCAAGCGGAACGCCAACTGGGCCAAGTGGATTAGCGAGCAGATGGCTAAACCCGGCACTACCTTCATGGCAGTCGGCGCCGGCCATCTGTCGGGCGCGACCAGCGTTCCTGTTTTGCTCCCGGCCTATGGCCTGAGCGCAGAGCGGGTGGCATATTGATTTGACACAGAACCCGCCCGTCACCGCCGCTTCGGACAACGAAGCGGCGGCAATACCGTTTCCCAAGATACTTCCCAGCATCGGCTGGATTGTCCTCTATTTCCTTCTGCAAGGTGTTTGCACGGCGTTACTGCTCGTCGCCGGTGTCGGCGGCGCTGACCCTAGCAATATCCAGTCAGCGGCCAGCAATCCGATGGTCATTCTTTGGGGGCTGGTGCTGTCGGCGGCCGTGCAGTTGCTGCTGATGTGGCTGTATCTGCGCAAGCCGGGACGCGTTGCCCGGCTGGGCCTCGACAGTTTCGGCCATATGCCGCCTTTGCGCGCGCTGGGGCTAGCCGTTCTGCTGGTGATCTCAGCGATGGCCTTCAATTTCGTTTATGCAACCTATGTCATTCCCGGCATCGGGATGCAGGAAGAAATGGCTAAAATCCTCGCGAGCATTCCGCGCACGCCGGTCAATATTGCTGCGGGATTCTTCGCCATCGCGATCGCCGCGCCGTTGGTCGAGGAACTACTGTTCCGCGGGCT
>JANLSY010000219.1:0-9028 GCA_031362665.1 Sphingomonadales bacterium | reverse complement strand
AGCATGGCGCGTGAGGCGGACCTGCTGCTGCCCACCCATGCCGGGCCGGAAATCGGCGTCGCCTCGACCAAGGCCTTCACCTGCCAACTCGCGGTGCTGGCGGCACTCGCCGCGCATCTCGCGCTGGTGAAGGGCAAGCTTTCAGCGGAGGAAGAGCGCGAAATCGTCCGTCATCTCATCGAGGCCCCCGCCGCACTCAACGCCGCATTAGCGCATGACGAAGATATCGCCGCGATGGCCCACCTCATCGCGCCGGCGCGCGACGTGCTCTATCTCGGGCGCGGCCCCGATTATCCATTGGCAATGGAAGGCGCGCTGAAGCTCAAGGAAATCAGCTATATCCACGCCGAAGGCTATGCGTCGGGCGAAATGAAACACGGCCCCATCGCGCTTATCGACGAGGCCGTGCCGGTCATCGTCCTCGCGCCATCCGGCCCGTTGTTCGAAAAGACCGTCAGCAACATGCAAGAAGTCCGCGCGCGCGGCGGCAAGGTCGTCTTGATCTCCGAAGCCGAGGGCATCGCGGAAGCCGGAGAAGGCTGCCTCGCCACCATCGAAATGCCGTCGGTGCATCCGCTAATCGCGCCTTTGGTTTACGCCGTACCGGTGCAGTTGCTCGCCTACCATGTGGCCTGCGCGAAAGGCACCGATGTCGATCAGCCGAGGAATTTGGCGAAGAGTGTGACGGTGGAGTAGTTGGACGAGGCATGGCCGCTTAGGTTAATCACCTTGTCGTTTGATTCTAGTGACTGATTCTTCAACGTTCCAATTTAAACATTGTAATGTTTTGTAAAATTGGCCTATATTTAGTCCATTGCATGTCTCCGACTCGCCGCCCGCAACAGGGGCATAAATGCGACAGAGTGGGGTGTTCACTAATCGGATGTTTGCACCGGCGCTTGGCCGTGCGCCCCGAAACTCGGCCTTTAACAGGAGAGAAATATGAACAAGCTATTTGCACTTTGCATTATCGCCGCCACAGCCGCCAGCGCAACCGCGGCACACGCCGAGAGCGCAACTTTTACCACGAAGCAAACGAGCAGCCAGGGGGTCGGCGGTGCCAGACCCGATGGCACGACATTTGGCGGGCAAATGACCACGGGGACGTCGGAAACTGTCGCGGCCGATGGCAAGAAGTGGAGCGGCACCCACAAATGCGTGGGCGTAACGATGCCGCCCAACGACACAACCTATAATGCGCGGATCATCTGCGACAATAGTGATCCGTCGGGCACCAGCGCGACCATCTGGGGTTGCACTATGCCGGCAAAGGAAACGAACACCGTCTTTTGCACCGGCTGGGCTTTCGGCAAAACCGGTGCCTATGCCGGCCGCCGGGGCACGATGACCTTTGTTGGCCTCGATGGAACGGGCTCCGGCACCTCGCAATGGGGTAAGTAAAACCAGGCGCGGGAGGCGTTGCACCGTTTGAGGTGCGGCGCCTCCAGAACCGACTTGGGGCTTGAACGGCACGCTACATTTCGCCATCACCTCCCCCAACCGGAGGTAAAACCAGTGGGATTCTTCTCGCGCTTATTCAGGCGAAAGCCGACGCGGCTGGCTTTGCCGCAGCCGGAAGTGTTTCCGACGCCTGAATGGCCGCCGCGGCGACTGGAGCCTTTTCAACCATATCAATCCTTTGATTTTTCGGCGGCTGGCCCCGAACCCGTCGACGAAACGCCCGCGTGGATGAAATATCCCGTCAGCCCGCCCAAGGGCCATATCATTGTCTTTGCCAACGAAAAAGGCGGAGTGGGTAAGTCAACCTCTGCCTTCCACACCACAATCGCTTTGTGCAATGCAGGCGAGCGGGTTGCGGCGCTTGATGTTGATCTGCGCCAACTGACGCTTCACCGTGCGCTGTGGGCGCGGCAGGAGAGCGAACGCGAATTTGGCGTAAACTTGCCTGGGCCTGAGCAGATCATGCTCGTGCAACAGAATGAAAATGAGCTGGAGGAAAAACTCCGCATGGCCCGGATCCACAACAGTTTCATCGTCATCGATGTCGGTGGGCATGACTCGCCGATAGCGCGCAAGGCGATTTTCATGGCCGACACAATTGTTACGCCCGTCAATGACAGCTTTATCGATTTGGACATGCTTGGGCGGATCGATCCGCGCACCGGCGAGCTGAAAACGCTGGGTAACTTCGCCCGGTTGGTCGAGCACCTTAAGGAACCGGGGCTTGTCCTGCGGCCCAAGCCGCTCGACTGGGTAGTGATGCAGAACCGCTCGCGCAATTTTGCAACCAAGAACGAACGCAAAGTTATGGATGCACTCCAGAAAATCGCACCTGTCGCCGGGTTCCGCCTGGTTCCCGGCTTGCGCGAACGAGTAACGTATCGCGAACTGTTTCCGATGGGGCTGACGTTGTTCGATCTCGATGCCATCCCGGAATTGGGCCGTCTGCAGCCAAAAGCACGTGAAGAAATTTGGGCGATGCTGCGCGCGCTCAATCTGCCGAGCGATGCATTGAACCGCGCGATTGCGGTGCCCGATGATGAAGGAGAAGTGTTATGAATACAGCTGTCGTTATTGCCTTGCTGGCCGTCGCAATCAGTTTAGGTGCTGCATTCACGGCCGCCCAGGCCGCTAAAGCGAAAAAGCCGCACAAGCGGGATGGCAGTGACAGTTCGGCTACAGCGTCATCAGACAGCAGCAGCGCTGATTGCAGCCCAGGCGACGGTGGAGGCTGCGACGGTGGCGGGGGAGGCGGCGATTGAGCGCGGCCAAGATCATTGCGATTATCGTCCTGCTGTCGCTGGCCTTTCACCTGCTGCTTTACGGCTACGTCAAACGTCGCATTGCCACAGCCAAGCGTAAAAAGGGAATAGAGCCATGACTGACAATCCCACAGCGACCGTCGAAAGCGCGGACGGTATCTATGCGCAGCTCATAAAGTCCCGCATGCATGAATGGGCGGCGGGTGAGCCGGTGGACATCGGCGGCACCGACAACGGCCCCACGCCGTATGAGCTTTTGCTGTCGGCGTTGGGTGCCTGCACATCGATTACGCTGGAGATGTACGCCGCGCGCAAAGGCTGGCCTCTAGAAAAAGTGCATGTAACGCTCGAACATTCGAAAGAAGAACGGGCGGGCGAGAATGACGGCAAGCCGGTTGACATGATCGACCGTATTGTTCGGCTTGAAGGCGCGCTCGACGACGAGCAGCGTGCCAAGTTAATCGAAATCGCCGAAAAATGCCCCCTCCACAGGACGCTCACCAACCAGATCAATATCAACACGTTGCTGGGATAACCGCCGCAGGCGCTGTGGGTTGATTTGCCCTTTTTGCAGGCTTATAGCAGGTTTCTAGAAGCGAGCGGTCCTATGGGGCCGCTTTTTGCCTTTACGGGAAGGAAAAAATGCCATGTCGATCACGCCTTTGATGCCAGTTTATCCGCGGTGCGGGTTCCGGCCGGTGCGAGGCGAGGGGGCTTGGCTGATCTCGGAGGATGGCAGCCGCGCGCTTGATTTCGCAGCGGGCATTGCAGTGAACCTGTTGGGTCACGGCCACCCGCATCTTACCAAAGCGATTCAGGACCAGGCGGCGACGTTGATGCATGTGTCCAACCTGTACGGCAGCCCGCAGGGTGAGGCTTTTGCCCAGCGGCTGGTCGACACAACCTTTGCCGATACCGTGTTTTTCACCAATTCGGGTGCGGAAGCAGTCGAGTGCGCTATCAAGACCGCGCGCTCTTATCACCAGTCGCAGGGGTCGGACCGCTACGAAATCATCACCTTCAAAATGGCCTTCCACGGTCGCACGATGGCGACGATTTCGGCTAGCAACCAAGAGAAGATGCACAAGGGCTTTCTGCCTTTGCTCGACGGTTTTAAATATGTCGACTTTGATGATCTCGAAGGCGCGAAGGCCGCCATCGGGCCGAAGACGGCAGGCTTTCTGGTCGAGCCGATTCAAGGCGAGGGCGGGGTGCGTCCGGCGTCCGACGAATTTCTGAAAGGCCTGCGTGCGCTCGCCGACGAGCATGATTTGATGCTGATCCTCGACGAAGTGCAATGCGGGGTCGCCCGATCGGGCACTCTCTATTGTCACGAACAATATGGCATCGACCCCGATATCATGGCTTCGGCCAAAGGTCTTGGCGGTGGCTTCCCGGTCGGTGCCTGCCTTGCAACAGAAAAGGCGGCGCGTGGCATGGTTGTCGGGACTCATGGCTCGACTTATGGCGGCAATCCGTTTGCGATGGCGGCGTGTCAGGCGGTTTGGGACGTGGTTGCCAATGACGAGTTTCTCGCAAATGTGCGGTCGACCGGTGAAAAGCTACGCTCGGCACTCGAACAGTTTATCGGCAATTATCCCGACCTGTTTACCGGAGTTCGCGGCAAAGGGTTGATGCTTGGTGTGATGATGACGCATGAAGCACGTGCGTTTGTTGCGCATTTGCGCGACCATCATGGGCTGTTGACTGTGGCTGCGGGGGACAACACCTTCCGCGTGCTGCCGCCGCTCAATATCGGCGATGCCGAAATCGCGACCTTTATGGAAAAGCTGTCGGCGGGCGCGGCGAGTTACCAGATGCCCGAGGCGGCGTGACGCGGCATTTCCTGAACCTGTCCGACGCGGGTGGGGTTGGCATAGCAGCGATGCTCGCCGATGCTATGGACCGGAAGGCGGCGCGGGCCGGATGGCCCAAGGGCAAGGCCGATGCCGACGCGCCTCTTGCCGGACATACGCTCGGTATGATCTTCGAGAAAAACTCGACCCGGACGCGAACATCGTTTGAGATGGCAATGAAGCAGCTTGGCGGCGACAGCATGTTCATGGCCGCTGGACAGATGCAGTTAGGGCGCGGCGAGTCTGTCGCCGACACCGCGCGCGTGTTGTCGCGCTATGTCGATGCTATCGTTATCCGCACCGATGACCATGCGAAGGTCGAGGAACTTGCAGCCTATGCCAGTGTCCCGGTCATCAACGGCCTGACCGATCTGTCGCACCCGTGCCAGATCGTTGCCGACCTTTTGACTATTGTGGAGCAGGGCAAGCCGTTGCCAGGGCTTGAGGTTGCATGGCTTGGCGATGGCAATAATGTACTCAACTCGGTTGTCGAGGCGGCTGGGCTGTTCAAATTCAACGTCCGCATCGCGGTGCCGCAGGGTTATGAAAGCGATAGCGTATTCATCGACGCCGCTAACGCTGCGGGTGCAAAAGTTACGCTGACCCGCGACGCCGCTGAGGCGGTTGCTAGTGCCGATATCGTGGTCACCGACACATGGGTGTCGATGGGGCAGGAGCATGCGCATAACAAAATTGCTGCGATGATGCCCTTTCAGGTCAATGAACGACTGATGGAGGCAGCGAAACCAGATGCTAAATTCCTGCACTGCTTGCCCGCGCACCGCGGTGAGGAAGTCACCGATGCGGTCATTGACGGCCCGCAGTCGCTGATTTGGGATGAGGCCGAAAACCGGCTGCACGCGCAGAAATCGATCCTTCTTTGGTGTTTTGGCCTGCTCTGATGGCCTCGCAACCCGAAACTTTCGGCGACCAGCCATTACGCTTTTCACTGCCTGAACGGCATGCGCGCGGGCGGCTGGTGCGGCTCGACGACGTGCTAAACGAGATATTGGCGGCACATGCGTACCCGCCATTGGTCGAGAAAACATTAGCGGAAGCCTTGGTGCTGACAGCTTTGCTCGGCGCGTCTCTGAAACAGGCCGATGGCCAGTTGACCATGCAGGCGCAGACCAAGGGCGCTATCCGGCTTTTGGTATGCGACTATAAGGATGGCGCGCTACGCGGCTATGTCCAGTTCGATGCAGCTTCCGTGGCCGCATTGCCGCTCAATTCTACGCTATTCGGCCTGTTTGGCACCGGCTATCTGGCGATAACCTTCGACCGAGCGTTGCCCGTCGGAGAGGGAGGCGGGCGGTATCAGGGGATTGTTCCGCTCGAAGGCGCATCGCTTTCAGACGCTGCGGAACATTATTTTGTACAGTCCGAGCAGATTCCGACAACTATTCGGGTCGGCGTCGATCACAAGGATGGCCGCTGTATTGCCGGAGGAATGCTCGTTCAGCATCTTCCCGAAGGCGAAGAAGGCCGCGAGCGGCTCCATGTCCGGCTCGACCACCCCGAATGGGAACATGTGTCGGTGATGTCAGGCACGACCGGTGCCGACGAACTGTGTGATCTGGCATTACCGCTCGAAGAAATCGTCTGGCGGTTATTCCATGAAGAACAGGAAGTACTGATTGAGAGCGGCTCGCCTTTAACCAAGGGATGCCGTTGCGACCCGGCACATATCCGCGATGTTATCGCCAAATTCCCTGCTGAAGACCGCGCTGAAATGGCCGATGACGCAGGCGATATCGTGGTAGATTGCGAATTCTGTTCGCGCCGTTTTCCGGTCAGCTTGGCCAGCTTCAACAACTGAATTTCGACGTTTGTCGCAAATTTACAGTCATTCATCGTTCATATACCACATTCTATCGTGCAAATGATAAGATTTGGTGTTAAAAGCGTGATAACGAAAAGGTCGCTTCGCTGAAACTGGTCAAGGTTTACGGACAGAAGCTTATGAAAATGAAGTTCTCCCAATGGGGCCTCGGAGCCCTTATAGCCGTGTCGGCGGGCAGCGGTGCGTTTGCTTATGCGCAAGGTGGTGACCTGTCGTTGCTCGAGTCGATTGAGCGCGGCATGTGGCAGTTACGCGCCGTTGGTGGCGGGCCTTCGGGCGCGCCGGTCGGCCAGTTATGTCTTGGGGAACCTTCACGATTGACGCAGCTCCAGCACGGAAATGCCGCCTGCGACTATTATGTCGTGCGGTCGATGCCGAATTCGGTGACGGTGAGCTATAGTTGCAAAGGGCAAGGGCAGGGGCTGACCACGATCCGCAAGGAATCAGGTAAGCTGATTCATATCCAGTCACAAGGCATTCGCAATAATTCGCCTTTTTCCTTCTCTGTGGAAGGCCGCAAAACCGGTGCTTGCTAATCGGGTTTCAGTTTTCCGGAGCAGCGTTAAGCAGATATTTACCATTTTCCCGTTAGTAAGGTGGCGTGTCTTTTAGGAGATACGCTTTCCTCCCTAGCAGGCTTAACAGCCTATAACTGGGCCGCCCGTTTCGACCGGCGGCCCTCTTTTTTGCTAGAATGCCGCAATTCCGGTAATCGCGCGGCCCAAAATGAGCGCGTGGACATCATGTGCGCCCTCGTAGGTGTTGACCGTTTCCAGGTTCACCATGTGGCGCATCACCTGATATTCGTCCGAAATGCCATTTCCGCCGTGCATGTCGCGCGCGGCGCGGGCGATGTCGAGCGCCTTGCCGACATTATTGCGCTTCACGATCGAGATCATGTCTGGCGAAAATTTGCCTTCGTCCATCAAGCGCCCGACCCGAAGCGAAGCCTGAAGCCCGAGCGCAATGTCGGTCATCATGTCGGCGAGCTTCTTTTGATAAAGCTGGTTTGCCGCCAACGGCTTGCCGAACTGGTGCCGGTCGAGGCCATATTGGCGGGCGGCGTGCATGCAGAATTCGGCGGCACCCAACGCGCCCCAGCTGATGCCGTAGCGTGCTCGGTTGAGGCAGCCGAACGGGCCTTTGAGGCCCTGCACTTCGGGCAGCACAGCGTCTTCGCCGACTTCGACATTGTCCATGACGATCATGCCCGTGGTCGAGGCGCGCAAGCTCAATTTGCCTTCGATCTTCGGCGCGGACAGACCCTTCATGCCTTTTTCGAGGATAAAGCCTTTAATGCCACCGCCGTGCGCCTCGGACTTCGCCCAGACCACAAACACATCGGCGAACGGCGCGTTTGAAATCCATGTCTTGCTGCCGTTTAGGACATAGCCACCGTCCACCTTTTTCGCGAATGTACGCATCCCGGCGGGGTCCGAGCCCGCATCAGGCTCGGTCAGGCCAAAGCAACCAATCAACGTGCCTGCGGCAAGCCCGGGCAGATATTTACGCCGCTGTTCTTCCGAACCATAAGCGTGGATCGGGTACATTACGAGGCTCGACTGCACCGACGCCATCGACCGATAACCCGAATCCACACGCTCGATCTCGCGCGCGATCAGACCGTAAGCGACGTAAGAAGCGCCAACGCCGCCATATTCTTCAGGGATGGTCGCGCCGAGCAGGCCGGTCTGACCCATCAACGGAAAAAGCTCGGGCGCGTCTTTTTCGCTGCGATACGCCTCTATCACGCGCGGCTGCAATTCGCCTTGCGCAAACGCATGTGCGCTATCGCGGATCATCCGCTCGTCTTGCGTTAGCTGGTCATCAAGACGGAACGGGTCGGACCAATCGAAAGCTGCCATTTCGGCCATAATCTGTCTCCAAATGTTGCGCGGTCGCTAGACTTTTTACGTCGAGCGGGCAAGCTGGCAAAATGCCTTTATTATATCAGTTTGTCAGGCAATCGCTCCGTCCACCAACTAGCCAAACTGGCGCTTGCACAAGGGGTGATTTTAGACATAGGCTGACCGACAGGAGAGATACATGTTATCAGAGAAATTGCCGCCAGTCACAGCGACGTTGCAACCCAGCAATCACCCCTATTTGAACGGAGCGTGGACGCCGCAGCATGAGGAAGTGACCGCTTTCGATCTTGAGGTGATTGAAGGCGAAATTCCGGACGATATTGATGGCATCTATCTTCGCAATACAGAAAACCAGCTGCACCAGCCATTGGGTCGTTACCATCCGTTCGATGGTGACGGCATGATTCACCAGATAGATTTTTCGGGCGGCAAGGCAAGTTATCGCAACCGCTTCGTCCGCACACGCTGTTTTCAGGCCGAGCAGGACGCGGGCGGCTCGCTATGGGGTGGCTTGATGGACCGGACGGGAACGTCGAAACGGCCCGGATTCGGAGCGCATGGGGGACTGAAAGATAGTTCCAGCACCGACATCATTGTCCATGCGGGCAAAGCGGTCTCTACTTTCTATCAATGCGGTGAGGGCTATGTACTTGACCCCGAAACGCTCGAGCAGGAAGGGGTTGCCTCATGGGTGCCGCTGGACGGAATATCGGCCCACCCCAAGGTAGACGAACGCAC
>JANLSY010000202.1:0-4563 GCA_031362665.1 Sphingomonadales bacterium | reverse complement strand
ACGCCCGCGCTGCTTCGAGGTCGGTCGCCATGTCGGCAAGCATAAACTGCGTATTCTGGAAATCCGCCACTGGCTGTCCGAACTGCTGGCGCTCCTTGGTATATTTAACCGCCTCGTCCAAGCAACGCTGCGCGCCGCCCAGCGAGCAAGCACCAATGTTCAGCCGCCCGCCATCAAGCCCCATCATCGCAAAGCGGAAACCGTCTCCTTCTGCGCCGACGCGGTTGACGACCGGAACGCGGCAGTCTTCGAATATCACTTGCGCAGTGGGCGAGGCGTTCCAGCCGAGTTTTTTCTCGGGTGCGCCAAAGCTTAGGCCGGGCGTATCTTTCTCGACCACAATGCAGCTGATGCCCTTGGCACCGTTGTCGCCGGTTCGCACCATGACGACATAGATATCGTTATAGCCAGCGCCTGAAATAAACTGCTTGGTGCCATTGAGCACGTAATGGTCGCCGTCGAGGCGCGCTGTCGTCTTGAGCGCCGCCGCGTCGGAACCGCTCCCAGGCTCGGTCAGGCAATAAGACGCAATCTTTTCCATGCTCACCAGATCAGGCAGGAAACGCGCCTTGATTTCCGCGCCGCCAAAGCAATCGATCATCCAAGCCGCCATATTGTGGATCGAGATATAGGCGGATGTAGCAGGACAGCCATAGGCCATAGCCTCCATGATCAACGCCGCCTCCAGCCTGCCCAAGCCTATCCCGCCCGATTCTTCGGAAACGTAAATCGCGCCAAAACCGAGTTCGCCCGAAGCCTTCCAGACCTCGACCGGATAATGGCATTTTTCATCCCATTCCGCCGCGAAGGGCGTTATCGCGTCAGCGGTGAACTTGCGCGCCATATCTTGTATGGCGACCTGGTCCTCGGTCAAATCGAACTGATTGTGCATCGCGCCGCCGTAGCATCGCGATTTTGACTTATCCAGCCATAAGCTTGGGGCACTGCACATAGTGATAGATGCGCCGGTCACCGCCGTCGGTGCGAGTCAAACGCTTGCGGTCTGCACTCAACTCGAACGCGATGCTTTTATTCCATTTTTCGCCCTCGCCGATAAATTCAAATTCGGCTTCCATCGTTTTTGAGGTTTGCCGCTTGCCCGCAGTCATTGTGCCGATGGATTCGTGAAATTTGACGAGCCTACCCTGCAACGACATCATCGCCGGACTGTTTTCCGGATCGTCGCTGCAACCCGCTGCATCTGTTGCCCAGCGCCCCTGATATCCGCCGGGAAACTGGTTGATGGCGATTTCCAGCGGAACGTCGACATTTGCCGCGGTTGCTTGGGCTTTGTCGTCTGTTGCCACCGGAAGGCACGCGCCAACCGCGGCCC
Organism: Sphingomonadales bacterium; assembly: GCA_031362665.1. Taxonomy (GTDB): domain Bacteria; phylum Pseudomonadota; class Alphaproteobacteria; order Sphingomonadales; family Sphingomonadaceae; genus Sphingorhabdus_B. The sequence continues at coordinate 3,230 of JANLSY010000202.1, read as the reverse complement.
CTATCAGCGCTGCAGACAGACAGATTATTCGGGCAGTCATTCGGGCTTTCCTCGTTTCATCCCGTCAAACAATCTAAATTGAGGTCGGTTCCATCGCCAACGGTCGACATCGCAGCGGTGCAGGAATACCCATCTCAAAAAAGACTTGGCGAAAAGGCCCTTGCCCTGCTAACCGCGCGGCATTGGCACCCATAGCTCAGCTGGATAGAGCGCTGCCCTCCGAAGGCAGAGGCCAGAGGTTCGAATCCTCTTGGGTGCGCCACTATTTCCTTTTTAAATCAATATTATATCAAGACATATATAGTCGCTTCAACGTGGCAAAGCTCAAAATACATATGTGCAAAATGTTGTACAAAAAATGTGTATGGCCAAGGCTCGGAAATATATAACTGACGAATGGTAGGTTCGAAAAATTCACAGTCAGAACTAGATGAACGGATCGATGTCCGCGGCGACGGACGTATAATTCTATACAAACAAGCAGGATTGAAAAATCCTAAGTGGCAGGCGCGATTACCCATCCCTAGTGCCAGTGATTACAAGATTGTTTCAACCAAATCTTCTAAGTTATACGTGATTGGTTAAGGGGGGTTTCTTAGGTCGGCTAACTGGAAATCTTCATACAAAGCGGACTATCCGGACACGACAAGATTGCGGATTGGTAGCTATAGGTCGGTTTGCCCCAAAATCTGCGTACCGGTACGCAACTTCATTTGCTGACACGAAGATTCGCCTCTAGCCCAATCGCGTACACGGCAAACCGCAACTGCTCAAACATACCGTCGTAGGAATCCCGCATGATACGTCTCTTTTTGTCTGGACTGCTTGCTGTGTCCACTAGCGCAAACGCGATCGTCATTCGACATGACGTTAAGGACTCAAATTATCGCGTTCCGGCGTCTGAGTTTCCCGCCCTAGTTGACATGCCGGGCGAGGGACATGGCGTATTGATTGCTCCGCAATGGGTAGTTACCGCGGCTCATGCGATCCCGTGGCAAACTGATATCAAGCAGGTCACTATTAACGGGGTTCCCAGAGATGTTGACCGTATCTTCATCCACCCAGGATACAAACGTCCGCCACAAGAACTATTTGACCAGGCTCTAGCTACTTGGGACTGGACGCTTTTTCGATTTTTTCTCGCCTCATCGGATGACATCGCACTTATAAGATTGGCCGACCCCGTTACAGATGTATCTTCTGTGGAACTCAACAAGAGCGATGACGAGTTCGGACAAATCGTCAAGATTATAGGAAAAGGCGCGACGGGTGACGGAGTAATTGGGTACGAATTTAGTGACTCGCACCGTACAGAGTTTCGCCGCGCGTACAACAAGGTCACCAGCGCCCATGGCCGCTGGCTTTGCTATAAATTTGACGAGCCGTCTAATGCCCTACCCCTTGAGGGCGGATCAGGAAGTGGTGACAGCGGCGGGCCAATCCTGATGTTGGCCGGGAATAAATGGTTGTTGGCCGGAATGACTTCATGGTCAGACCCTCAAAGCACTATCAGAACGCCCGGACGATATGGCCAAATTACGTGCAACGTCCGCCTGGTCCACTACGCAACATGGATAGAAAGTGTAATATCGGGGCAGCCGTGAACGAATAGGATAACAATCGGTTAAAGTTGATCTATTGCACTACGACATCGCGGCAAGCCTATCCATGGTTTCGGGGCGGCGGTTTAATGATGTCCAGGTCTATGCTGACAAAGCCCTTTCATGTGCAGGTTGTTGTTGACCTATAGTTGCTCCTTCAAAAAACGAAGGGAGATAGCCGTGCTGCATACCAGTCCAGATACCGCTGCATTCGGTCGCGGATAAAGCTTGGCCGGTCAAGTCCGTGAAATTGACCAGGATAAATGATAAGCTGAGTGTCGATCCCCTGGCTCTGCAGCGCCTGATACATCTGCTCGCTGTTTAAAAGCGGCACGTTGAAATCTTTGTCTCCGGCAAGAAACAGGGTGGGTGTGACTATTCGGTCGACTTGATAGAATGGGTAGGAGACCTTCATCCAGGTCTCGAGCTTCTCCCAAGGTTTGCCGAGTTCCATTTCATAGTCACGAATGTACTGATCTGTACCGTAACCTGCGAGAATGTTGGAAATGCTGGCACCGCTCGTCGCCGCCTTGAACCTTCGATCGCTGGCGATGGTGTAGTTGGTCAGCATGCCGCCATAGCTCCAGCCGCCGATGCCGAGACGATCGGGATCGGCGATACCGCGGCTTACCGCGTCATCGACAGCAGCAAGCACATCTTGAACATCAACAGAACCCCAAGCTGCATAAATCGCCCTAGCAAAGTCCTGGCCGCGGCCCGTGCTGCCGCGGGGATTGGCCGCAACTACTGCATAGCCGTTAGCAGCAAAGATTTGCCATTCCGGGCTAAACGATGCGCCGAACTGCGATTGCGGCCCGCCATGGATCCGAAGCACGGTCGGCAACCTGCCTTGGGCACCAGCGGGCGGCCGAATTAGGAAACCGTGGATTTCGGTACCATCTGAACTTTTGAAGCGAGTCTCTTCCACAGGCGCCAGCTTGAGCTGTTCAAGCAGTGCGTCATTGGTCTTGGATAGCGGCCGAAGGTTTTGCCCTTCCAATGCGAACACTTCGGGCGGAGACACTGCGTTAGAGGACAGAATAGCGGTCTTGTCGCCCTGTTGGGATATCGAAAGGACGTCACGCCTTCCGTTCAGGATCGGTTGTATAGCGCCACCGTTCAGGGAAACTCGGCCGAGCCACTCTGCGCCATCGTCCTCCACCAAAAATCGAAGAGACTTGCCGTCGCGTGACCAAACCGGCTGCGATACATTTCGGTCAAGACCTGCCGTTAGTATTTTGGGTGCGCCTCCGGCTGCGGCAATCACTGCAAGTTTTCGGACGCCATATGCGAAGAGCTCGACTGGCCCACCTTGCAAATATGCGACACTCCTCCCGTCAGGGCTCCAAACAGGGTAACTTTCAAACGAAGGGTCGTTATCTGCCCCTTTGAAACTTGTCAGCGCTATTGGCGCTGTGGCGGCGCCCGTGACAGGCACAACGAACAGATCGGAGTTATATGTGCGGTCCGGATCCTGGTCGCGATTGCTTACGAAAGCGATCTGCTTTCCATCCGGAGACCATGAAGGAAGATATTCATCAAAATCGCCAGTGGTAAGCCGACGGGAATTGCCACTGGAAAGATCAAGAACGACAAGACGCTGGCGTTGCTTGCCCAGATAACCATCCA
>JANLSY010000176.1:0-7164 GCA_031362665.1 Sphingomonadales bacterium | reverse complement strand
CCATTTTTGCCGTCAATCACACCTGGCGAAAAGCCAAGCCTTTCGAGCGCGACTTGGACCGGCAGCATTTCCATACCGGCCGGCGCAGAAGGCAAGTCACCCTTGCCTTCTTCAAACGTAAATGCACGTGCGACCGCTTGTAAGGCCGCGGGTGTTTTGTCATTTTCCCGGGGATGATCATTTTGCTGACAGGCGGCCAACATAACGCACGCTGAAACTAACAGGGCATATTTCAAGGGGAGATACTTTCAATGGTCTTTATCCCTAAAGAAAGCGGCAAGAGTTAAGTTCCGACGAAAATTTCGTGTAGCACGCAGTCCCGTTTGATACCGTCTTTGTGAAAAGTACTGAAAGCCGCAGAATCCCTGAGATATTGCAGGAAATTCGCTCTGAAAAATATCAAGGAACTTAGCCTCAATCGTGATCCGTAGCCTTTCGTGCTAAAGTAACTACGACTAATATGTAATATTAGAAAACACCATAGCCATACTCCGGCGGCGCAATCCGATTGCGGCGTTGCAAATTTGTCTGACATAGCAACGCCATCGCGAGGTTGGGCGGATTACATGAAGAATAATACACGGGCGGTGGTTATTGGAGGCGGTGTTGTCGGCGTCAGCACGTTGTACCATCTCGTAAAAATGGGGTGGAGCGACGTGGTTCTGCTCGAACGCAAGGAACTGACCTCGGGCTCGACATGGCATGCGGCGGGGCTGCTCCCATTATTCAACCTCAGCTATTCGGTTGGCAAGCTGCATCAATATTCAGTCGGCCTTTATCCGAGTCTTGAGGAAGAAACCGGCCTGCATGCGGGCTTCTCCCAGGTTACCAACATCCGACTTGCAACCACCAAAGACCGGATGGACGAATATCATTATTATGCAGGGGTCGCGCGGACGATTGGGGTGGATGTCAATTTCCTCACCCCCGATCAGGTTAAGGAAATCTGGCCGCTGGCTGATATGGACGGGGTGATTGGCGCAATCCAGCATCCCGATGATGGCTATATCCAGCCCGCCGATTTGACGCAGGCGCTAGCCAAAGGCGCGCGGCAACGCGGCGCGACAATTTACCGCAATACCACAGTCATGGGAATCACCCAGCAGCCAAATGGCGAATGGCTGGTTTCGACCGACCAAGGCGACATCACTTGCGAGCATGTTATCTCCTGCTCGGGCAATTTCGCGCGGCAAACAGGGGCAATGGTCGGGCTCGATATTCCGGTAATCCCGGTCGAGCATCAGTATATCGTGACCGAACAGCATCCGGCGATAATGGAACGCAAGACCGCGGGCCTGCCTGAAATGGGCGTGCTACGCGAATCCGATGCAAGCTATTATATGCGCGAGGAGGCGGGTGGTTTGCTGCTCGGGCCGTACGAGGTTGGCGCGCCTGCCTGCTATGTCGACGGACCTGCGGCGAACAGCGAATATGAGTTGTTTCCCGACGCACTTGAACGGCTGGAGCCCTACATACTTGCCGCAATGAAGCGCGTGCCGGCTTTTGGCGAGGTGGGCATCAAGAAAGTCTATAATGGCGCAATCGCTTACACGCCCGACGGGTCGCCCATCGTCGGACCGGCATGGGGCCTCAAAAACTTCTGGCTCAACGAAGGCCATAGTTTTGGGGTCACCGCCGCTGGGGGCGCGGGTTGGCAATTGGCCCATTGGATTGTGGATGGCGAACCGACCATCGACATGATGGGCGTCGACCCGCGCCGCTTTGGCGATTACGCCGGGCGCGGCTTCCTGATTGAGAAGAATGAAGAGGCCTATGCCAAGGTCTTCACCGTGCATTATCCCGACGAGGAGCGCGAGGCTGGGCGGGCATTGCGGCGTACGCCATGCTACGACCGGATGAAGGCGCTAGGCGCGGTGTTTGGCAGCGTGTTCGGCTGGGAACGGCCCAACTGGTTCGCGCCTGAAGGCTATATGCTGACCGAGACCGATCTGGATAAGCCCGACGTGCTTTTGAATGACAATCACCCGGTTGTAGCGGGTGAGGCGATACGCGAAAAATGGTCGTTCCGCAGGTCCAACTATTTTGAACATGTCGGTAATGAATGTTTGCATGTGACGAAGCATGTCGGCCTTCAGGATATGAGTGCCTTCGCCAAGTGCGAGGTTTCGGGGCCGGGTGCGGAAGGCTGGCTCGACCAGCTGCTGACTAATGCCGTCCCCAAGAAGGTTGGGCGGGTTACCTTGTCTTACCTTCTGACCAGCAAAGGCGGGGTGCGCAGCGAATTCACTGTCTACAAAATGGCGCCGCAGCGTTACTATTTAGTGTCGGCAGGGGCCTATGAGCGGCATGATCATGATTATCTGAAGAAAGCATTGCCGCGCGATGGTTCGGTCAGTTTTGAACGGCTGACGACCGCGATGGGCGTTCTGGTGCTGGCAGGGCCGCGTTCGCGTGATGTGCTCGAGAAGCTCACCGATAGTGATTTGTCGAGCGATGCCTTCCCTTGGCTGACCGGCAAAAAAATCAGTATCGGTCTGGCGCAGGTCGATGCGTTGCGTGTCAATTTCATCGGCGAACTGGGTTGGGAAATCCATCATCCGATTGAAATGCAGAACTACATATTCGACCGGCTGATGGAGGCTGGCGCGGAATATGAAATCAAGCCGTTCGGCATCCGCGCGATGACATCGATGGCGCTCGAAAAAAGCTACAAGCTGATCCCGCGCGAATTGTCGGTGGAATATTCAGCCTATGAAAGCGGGCTGGGCCGTTTCATCAGCCTGAAAAAACAGACCTTCCATGGCCGGGATGCTTTGCTGGCATGGCAGGAACGCGGCGGTACCAACACGCTTGTGACGATGGAAGTGCAAAATGTAACCAATGCCGACGCTCGCGGGTCGGAGCCGATTTATCACGGCGACGATATCGTCGGGCGAGTCACCTCTGGCGGTTATGGCTGGCGCGTCGGCAAGTCGCTCGCGCTGGCAATGGTCAGGCCTGATTTGGCGCATCTCGGTGCAGAGTTTGAAATCGCCATTTTGGGCCTGCGCCATAAAGCGACGATCATTACTGACTCACCGTTCGACCCCGATAACAATGCGCTTAGGAACTAAGCCCGTGTCACGCTTCGCCCCCATCGCCCATTGGCTCGCACAAGACCGCAAAGGCCATACGCTGCCGCGTGAATTGTACGTCAGCGAAGAGGCCTTTGCATTCGATACACAGGTGATGCTGAAATCGGTCTGGCTCTATGCCTGCACCGTCGCCCATGTGAAAAATCCGGGCGACTATTTCGTATTTGAGCTCGCGAATAATTCGATCATCATACTGCGCGGACGCGACAATGAGGTTCGTGCGTTCTGGAACAGCTGCCGCCATCGCGGCGCGAAAATCTGCCTGGAGCAAAAGGGCCGCGCGCCACGCTTGATGTGTCCCTATCACCAATGGACGTATGGCCTTGATGGCAAGCTACTCGCCGCGCGCAGTATGGCGGAGGATTTTGACAAGGCTGATCATGGCCTAAATCCCGTCGCACTCAAAAATGTCGGTGGGTTGATCTTCATTTGTTTGAGCGACAACCCGCCGCCGATTGATAGGGTGAAGGCTGACATCTCTGAACAAATCATGGCCTATGACCTCGAAAATCTGAAGGTCGCGGTGCAGGATGATTATATCGAGGACGCCAATTGGAAGTTGGTGATGGAGAATAATCGCGAATGCTATCATTGCGACGCAGGCCATCCTGAACTTATCAGCGTGTTGGGCACAACCGGCTTTGGCAAGGACGCGCCCGCCGATGACCATCTCGCCGCCAAGCGCGCCGAGTGGCTGGCGCTAGGCATTGACCATGATTTGATCGAGTTTCCCGATGGCTGGTGGCACCGCATCGCACGTCTGGCTCTGGCGAACGGGGCAGTGACGCAGTCGATTGACGGCAAGTTGGCGTGCAAGAAACCGATTGGGCCATTTAGCGCGCCGGAAACTTCCAGCCTGTCCGTCTGGACCCAGCCAAATAGCTGGCATCATTTCTGCTGCGATCATGTCGTTACATTCTCGCTGACGCCGGTCGGGCCGGACAAGACGTTGCTGCGAACAAGCTGGCTGGTGCACGAAGACGCTGAAGAAGGCGTGGACTATGACCCCGATCATCTCGCGTCGCTTTGGCGCACGACTAATTTGCAAGATGGCCATTTTTCGATGATCAACCATCAGGGCATCAACAGCGACGGCTATCAACAAGGCCCCTATGCACTGGAAGAAAATCTGGTTGAGGCTTTCAAGGATTTCTACGTTTCCGCTTCAAAGGCCGCGCTCGCATGACGCGTTTCAGCGCCTTCAGCCTGTTCGCCAAAGCCTTGGGTGCACATCAGGACTGGCCCGAACAATGGCCTGATGCTGCGCCTAAACCGGCCTATGACGCGGTCATCGTCGGCGGCGGCGGACATGGTTTGGGTGCGGCATATTATCTCGCGAAGAAATACGGGATCACCAACGTCGCTGTCCTTGAAAAGGGCTGGATTGGGGGCGGCAATACCGGGCGCAACACGACGATTATTCGTTCGAACTATCTCTATGATGAAAGCGCGCATCTGTATGATCATGCGGTCAAGCTGTGGGATGGGTTGAGCCAGGAGCTGAATTACAACGTCATGTATTCGAAACGCGGCGTGATGATGCTCGCGCACAATGTGCATGATGTGCAAAGCCTGCAGCGGCATATCCATGCCAACCGTCTGAACGGCGTTGATAATGAATGGCTGACGCCCGAAGAGGCCAAGGCTTATTGTCCGCCGCTCAGTATTTCGCCAGATGCGCGGCATCCGGTGCTAGGCGCGGCGCTGCAACGGCGCGGCGGCACTGCGCGGCATGACTCGGTGGCGTGGGGCTATGCGCGGGCGGCAGCGGCTTTGGGCGTCGATATCATCCAGAATTGCGCAGTCACTGGTATCAGACGCGGTGAGGATGGTGCCGTCGAGGGCGTTGAAACGACGCGGGGCTACATCGCGTCAAAGCGCGTTGGTGTGTCGGCGGCGGGGAATACGTCGGTCGTTATGGATATGGCGGGCCTCAACTTTCCTCTCGAAAGCTATCCACTGCAAGCATTGGTTTCCGAACCCGTGAAGCCCACCTTCCCTTGTGTTGTCATGTCGAACACGGTCCACGCCTATATGAGCCAGTCGGACAAAGGCGAGCTCGTCATTGGCGCTGGGACCGACCAATATGTCAGTTATTCGCAACGCGGTGCTCTACACATTATCGAGCATACGCTGGCCGCCATTTGCGAGATTTTTCCGATTTACCGGCGGATGCGGATGCTTCGAACATGGGGCGGGATTGTCGATGTCACGCCGGATCGCTCCCCTATTCTTGGAAAGACGCCGGTGAAGGGGCTCTACGTCAATTGCGGCTGGGGTACGGGCGGGTTCAAGGCCACGCCGGGGGCAGGGGATTTGCTCGCCTACACCATGGCGAAGGACGAACCGCACCCGATCAACGCACCGTTCAATCTCGACCGTTTTCGCAATGGCCGATTGATCGACGAAGCGGCGGCGGCGGCGGTGGCGCACTGATGATCCTGATCCACTGTCCCTATTGCGACGAAAAGCGCCCCGAAATTGAGTTCGCCAATGCCGGGCAAGCGCATGTTGTTCGCCCAGTTGATCCATCGGCCTATAGCGATGCGCAGTGGGAAGAGTTCCTGTTCATCCGCGCCAATCCGCGCGGGCGCCATCATGAACGATGGCGGCATGTGCATGGCTGCGGCCGCTTCTTCAACGCCATTCGTGACACCGTGACCGACAAATTCGAAACCACTTACAAGTCCGGGGAGCCGCGCAAATGAGTGGCTATCGCTTGGAAAAAGGCGGACGGATTGATCGCCGCCACAAAGCCATTTTCAGCTTTGATGGCAAAGAATATCAAGGCTTTAAGGGCGATAGCTTAGCATCGGCCTTGTTGGCAAATGGCGTGATGCTGTTTGGTCGCTCGTTCAAATATCACCGACCGCGCGGGATTATGGCTGCGGGGAGCGAAGAGCCGAATGCGCTGGTTTCGGTTGATCGCGGCCCGGGCAGGTTTACGCCCAATCTGCGCGCGACGAATGTCGAAGTTCACGAAGGACTAACGGCCGTTAGCCAAAATCGCTGGCCCAATCTCAAGGTCGATTTTGGCGCGATCAATGATAGGCTGGGCATGTTTTTCCCGGCGGGCTTTTACAACAAGACCTTCATGTGGCCGCGTTCTTTTTGGGATCGACTGTATGAACCGGCGATCCGCAATATGGCGGGTCTGGGCGACGCGCCGACCGAGGAAGACCCCGATAATTATGCCGCTACCTACGCCCATTGCGATCTGCTTATCGTAGGCGCAGGGCCAGCCGGAATAGATGCCGCGTTGGAAGCAGCTGCGACGAAAAAGCGCGTCATCATTATCGATGAGCAGGACGAGCTCGGAGGCGGTGCGTTGGCTGATCCTTCCCTTTGGCCTTGGCTCGAACGCAGCGTGAAAGCGCTGGCCGAAGCCGCGAATGTCAGGAAATTGAACCGCACGACAGCGTTCGGCTTTTATCACGACAATTTCATCGGTGCGGTCGAGAGGCTGACAGACCATCTGCCCGATGGCGGGTCTGCGCCCCGTGAGAAGTTATGGCGAATACGGGCGGGCGAGGTGATCCTTGCCCAAGGTGCGATCGAACGACCATTGGTGTTCGACGGCAATGACACGCCCGGTGTCATGCTTTCTTCCGCCGCGAAAGTTTTCGCCAATCGCTACTGTGTGGCGGTCGGCAAATCGGTCGCTTTGATGGCAGCGCATGACAGCGGCTGGCACGATGCGTTTGCGCTGGCCAAAGCCGGCGTTGGGATCGCGGCAATCATCGATCTGCGGGAAACCGTTGATGCGGCCCTGATCAAGCAGGCCGCTGACCTGGATATCACCGTTAAGCTTGGCCATAGTGTCATTGGTGTCATCGGTCGCCACGCGGTCAATGCGGTTGAAGTGGCGGCGAACGATGGCACGGGAAAAACGGCCATCACTTGCGACGCGCTGCTCATGGCGGGCGGCTGGACGCCGAGTGTGCATCTGTGGTCGCACAGTAAGGGGTCGCTCAAATGGCGCGATGATCTTGGCGCCTATGTGCCCGAGACGCCCAATGAAAATGTCCGCTGTGTCGGAGCCTGCGCCGGAACATGGAATTTTGGTAGC
>JANLSY010000172.1:0-3746 GCA_031362665.1 Sphingomonadales bacterium | reverse complement strand
ATCGTGAAAATGGACGATATCGGCCTGCATATGGCCAAGCGCGAAAATGGCGGATCGCAGGCGGTCGGGCGTGCATTGGTTCGCGCCATGCCGAAGCTGCTGGCGGCGCTATCGACAATTGGTACAGCTGCGATGTTGTGGGTCGGCGGGCAGATTGTCGTCCATGGATTTGGCATCCACCCCGCAGAATTTGTAGGCCTGCATGAAGGCGCAGTGGCCTGGTTCGTCGATGCGGCGTTATGCGGTGTGTTCGGGCTGGCGCTGGGCGCGGTGATTGTGTGGGTGCATCACAAGGTCGCTGGCGCCAAAGGACACTAGGCCGTAACGGGTTGCCCTGCGATACAGCCGGGAACGCCCGCCCGTATCTGCTCTGAGGTCAGATGGCACCCGTCATGCCGCCAGCCGGGTGGCATCCACAAATATCGCAACTTGTCCTGCCAGCGCGGCGCTGAACGAATCTCGCCGATCAGCCATTGCGCCCCAGACGTCTGGATATCCCAGATACGGTCGTTTTCGAGCTGCTTTACAAGGCCGAAGGTCGGCTCTTCTTCCTCGCGTTGGAAAGTGCCGAACAGGCGGTCCCAGATGATCAGCGTCTGGCCGTAATTCTTGTCCAGATATTTAGGTTCGGTGCCGTGATGAACGCGGTGGTTGGCGGGAGTTGCGAGTAGTTCGTCGAGCACGCCCATGCGGCGCACAAGGCGCGTATGGTTGAAAATGCCCCATAAATTGCCAAAAAATTTTGCCGCAATGAACATCGCGAAGGGCACACCCAAGAATGCGAGAAACACGAAGTAAGCGGGAGACATCGTTCCGGCGAGGCTGAGAAGGGTGCCGCGCGATGACACTGTCAGGTTCATTTCCTTGGACGAATGATGCACCGTGTGGATGGCCCAGAAAAAACCGGTGCGGTGGGCAATGCGATGATCGACATAATAAGCGAGGTCGTTGAGAATGAACGCCAATGCCCAACCCCACCATAAGAACGAAATATCGAAAAGCCGCAGATTGTCGAAAACCAGAAAATAGATGCCGACGAATAGCGGTCCACCGATGAAACTGTCGCCGATGGCTGTAATGCTGCTGTTGATGACATTCTGCCGCGCGTCGCGTTCGTTCCAGTTCTTGTGTTCTTGCACGATATAGGCAACGCGCTCGGCAAGAACCATCGCGACATATGTACCAAGCGCCCAGAAAAATGCGTTCGGACCGGTTACTTCAGCAGCAATGGCGTTCCATTGTTCGAGCATGAACGTAGGCTATGCAAAGCCCAACGCGCCCGCAAGCTGTTTTTAATATCAAGAAAATGGCAGGAGTTGGGGGACTCGAACCCACGACCCTCGGTTTTGGAGACCGATGCTCTACCAACTGAGCTAAACTCCTGCACCCGGCACTGCAGTCGGGAAAAGCGCGCTTAGAGCGATTCCTATCGAGATGCAATCACCTGATGCAATGTTGCGCGCGGTTGGACTTTAATCGTTCGGTTAAAGCTGATACGCTCTACCCGAGGGTAGAGGAGAGTCGATATGCACGATCTGGTCATTCGCGGTGGAACTGTTGTCGATGGCACCGGTGCGCCGCGCTATGTTGCCGATGTGGCGGTGGACGGCGGGGTCATTACTGCGGTCGGGCATATCAGCACCGCTGGACGCGAAGAAATCGACGCCACCGGCAAAATCGTCGCACCCGGCTTTGTCGATATCCACACCCATTATGACGGGCAGGCAACGTGGGACAGCGAGATGGGTCCATCGAGTTGGCACGGTGTCACCACTGTCGTGATGGGCAATTGCGGCGTTGGTTTCGCACCTGCGAAGAAGGACAAGCATGAATGGCTAATCGGCCTAATGGAGGGCGTCGAGGACATACCCGGCACAGCATTGGCAGAAGGCATGAAATGGGATTGGGAAAGTTTTCCCGACTATCTCGATGCATTGGAACGCCTACCGCGCACCATCGATATCGGTACCCATGTTCCGCACGGCGCATTGCGCGCCTATGTGATGGGGCAGCGCGGCGCGGATAATGAAGAGCCTACCGAGGCCGATATCGCCGAAATGGCGCGACTGGTCGAGGAAGGCTTGCGCGCAGGGGCGCTGGGCTTTTCCACCTCGCGCACGATATTGCACAAATCGATTGATGGCGAGCTGGTCCCCGGCACCACCGCGACCGAGCCTGAACTGGTCGGCATTGGCCGGGCGATGGGTAAAGTCGGGCACGGCGTGTTCGAACTGACCACCGACTTTATGGAGGAATGGGACGAATTCGGCTGGATGGGCCGGTTGAGCCGCGAGACGGGACTGCCCATCGCCTTCACCATGTTGCAATCGCCGATCAAGCAAATGCCGTGGACCGAGCAAATGGCGGCGATGCAAGCTGCCAATGACAATGGCGCAAATCTGGTTGCCGCGATTGGCTTGCGCGGAATCGGCGTAATCATGAACTGGCGTGGCACGGTGCATCCGTTCATGCGTAAGCCGAGCTGGCAGAAGATTGCCGGGCTTTCGTGGGGTGAGCAGAAGGATAAGCTGTCCGACCCGGCGTTCAAGGCGGCGATGCTGGCGGAGGACAATCTGCCGCCGCCGTCGGTCGATATGGCGCCATTCTTCATGCTGGTAACCGCCGCATGGGCGATGCAATTCCCGCTCGGCGACGGCTTCAGTTACGAGCCGACGCGCGAAGAAAGCGTTTTCGGCTTTGCGCAAGCCACGGGCAAAGATGCGGCGGAATACGCCTATGACCAGCTGATGGCCGACAATGGCAACGGCATGATATATCTGCCCATCCTGAACTATATGGACGGCAATCTAGACTTCACCAAAGAGCTGCTCCAGCGCGAGGATATCGTTGCGTCGCTGTCCGACGGCGGCGCGCATTGCGGGACGATTTGCGACGCGGCGTCACCGACATTCCTGCTGAGTTATTGGGCGCGTGACCGTAAGGCGGGGACGATACCGTTGGAACTGGCGGTGAAACGGCAATGCTACGATACGGCTCGGTTGTACGGGTTGAATGATCGCGGTGTGCTGAAACCGGGCTATCTGGCGGATATCAACGTGATCGATTTCGATGAATTGAAACTGCAAAAACCTTGGTTGGCGTTCGACCTGCCAGCGGGCGGAAAGCGCTTGCTGCAAAAGGCGACCGGCTATGTTGCGACGGTTAAATCAGGCGTCGTAACATTCCGCGATGGACTGATGACAGGCGAGCTGCCCGGCATTGTCGTTCGCGGGCCGCAAAGCGTAGCAATGGCGGAGGCGGCGGAGTGAAATTCTCGACCAAAGTAAAACTTTGGTCGAAACTTCTTACACTCGCATCGGCATCAGGACATATAACGCCGCCGACTTGTCATTCTCGCGAATAAGCGTTGGTGCGCTGGCGTCGGCGAGGTGGAGTTCGACCACATCGCCTTCGATCTCGCTCAATATGTCCATCAAATAACGGGCATTGAAGCCGATTTCGAAACTGTCGCTGCTATATTGGCCCGACACTTCTTCTGCCGCAGTGCCGTTTTCTGGCGATGTCACCGACAGCGTGATCTTGTCGGTATCGAGCGCCATTTTAACTGCGCGGGTTTTTTCGGTGGCGATGGTGGCGACGCGGTCTACGCCCTGACTGAACGCTTTGGGGTCGATGCGGAGTAGCTTGTCGTTACCCGTCGGGATGACGCGGCTGTAATCGGGGAAGGTGCCGTCGATCAGCTTCGAGGTCAGGATGACATGGTCGAAGGTGAAACGGATTTTCGA
>JANLSY010000071.1:0-10476 GCA_031362665.1 Sphingomonadales bacterium | reverse complement strand
ACACGTCAAGCGCAGCGCCGCCGACATGGCCACTGTCGAGCGCCTCCTTGAGCGCTGCTTCATCGACCAACCCGCCGCGTGCGCAGTTGATAATCCGGACGCCCTTTTTGCATTTGGCGATGTTTTCGCGGCTCAAAATGTTGCGCGTTTGATCGGTCAAAGGCGTGTGCAAGGTGATGAAATCGGCCTTAGCAAGCAGCGTATCGAGGTCAGCCTTTTCAACGCCCATTTCGACCGCGCGTTCAGCGGTGAGGAACGGGTCGAACGCAACGACCTTCATTTTAAGACCAAGTGCACGGCTGGCAACGATGCTACCGATATTGCCTGCGCCGATCAGACCCAACGTCTTGCCGGTGACTTCGACGCCCATGAAGCGGTTCTTCTCCCACTTGCCGGCTTGCGTTGAGGCGTCGGCCTCGGGCAATTGGCGGGCAAGCGCGAACATCAATGCGATGGCATGTTCGGCGGTGGTGATCGAGTTGCCGAACGGAGTGTTCATCACGACAATACCCTTCACCGATGCGGCGGGGATATCGATGTTATCGACGCCGATGCCGGCGCGACCGACAACCTTTAGGTTAGTCGCTGCTTCGATGAGTTCTTTGGTCAGCTTGGTGGTCGAACGGATTGCAAGGCCGTCATATTGGCCGATGATTGCCTTCAACTCTTCGGGGGTATTGCCGGTGATGACATCGACGTCACAGCCGCGCTCGCGAAAGATTTGCTCGGCTTTGGGGTCCATTTGGTCGGAAATGAGTACGCGTGGTTTGGTCATTGGATATGCTCCTGAATTTTCGGGGATCTGTCACCCCCAACCTGATCGGGGGTCCATGGTCTGAAATGTCGGTCCATGGATTCCCGCTTTCGCGGGAATGACAATGAAGTTAGGCTGGGCTGACGCTCAGCGTCTCGTAAGCCCAATCGAGCCAAGGCCCGAGCGCTTCGATGTCGGCGGTATCAACGGTTGCACCGCACCAGACACGCAGTCCCGGAGGGGCGTCGCGGTATCCGGCGATATCAAAAGCTGCACCTTCGGCTTCGAGCAGACCGGCGAATTTCTTGATGAACGCCTCGTCCGCGCCTTCGACCGTCAGACAGACTGAGGTCTTCGACCGCGTTGCTTCATCTGCGGCGAGATGGCCGAGCCATGTACGCTCTTCGACAATCTTGCCCAAAGCCGCCGCGTTGGCATTCGAACGCGCCATCAAGCCTGTTAGTCCGCCTACGCTTTTCGCCCATTCAAGCGCGAAGATCACATCCTCGACCGCCAGCATCGAAGGCGTGTTGATCGTCTCACCCTTAAAGACACCCTCGGCCAAAGCGCCCTTGGCCATCAGCCGGAAAATCTTCGGCAGCGGCCATGACGGCGTGTAGGTTTCAAGGCGCTCAACCGCGCGCGGCCCCAGAATGATAACGCCGTGCGCACCTTCACCGCCTAATACTTTCTGCCAAGAGAATGTCGTCACATCGAGCTTCTCCCAAGGCATGTCGTAGGCAAATACCGCGCTGGTCGCGTCGTTGAAGGTCAGGCCTTCGCGGGTGTCGCTGATCCAGTCGCCATTGGGAACACGGACGCCAGAGGTGGTACCATTCCAAGTGAACAACACGTCATGGCTTTGGTCGATAGCTGCCATATCGGGGATTTGCCCGTAATCGGCGCGTACCACTGTGGGTTCGATTTTGAGTTGCTTCACGGCATCGGTGACCCAGCCCTCGCCAAAGCTTTCCCATGCGGTTGCGGTCACTGGACGCGCGCCAAGCATCGTCCACATCGCCATTTCATAGGCGCCGGTGTCGGAGGCAGGGACGATGCCGATACGATGCGAATCGGGCACCTGCAGCACTTCGCGCATCAGGTCGATGGCAAGCTGCAGACGCGATTTGCCAATCTTGGCACGGTGCGAGCGGCCTAGCGATTCGGTTGCTAATTTGGAGGCTTCCCAACCCGGCGGCTTAGCGCAGGGACCGGAAGAAAAAAACGGACGCGCCGGTTTAGCGGCGGGTTTACTGATAGTCATGTAAGCTTCTCCTTGCAGAGAGCAGCGCGGCGTTGGGACCGCGTGGCCCGGGGCCGCGTTTAGTTGCAGCCCCGGTTTTGTCAACGACTATCGGCGGCTGGCTTTAGTAACCGGCCTTACGGAATAACACTTCGCCGCGGCGACCAACATAGAGTTTTTCGAGCGTGACGGGGTGGAAATAGGCTTCGACCCGGTCGCCTTCTGGGGTGGTGCCGTAAACCTCGTAGCAGCCGCCATCGACCTTCGATTTGCGGACCGACCAGCCTTCCTTGGTCAGCTTTTCAGTCAACATTTCCTGGCTTTTCCATCCCGATTGCGGACCAGCCTTGCAGGTGATGACCCCGGTGGCCGATGCAGGAGATGACGCCAACGCAGCAGCTGCAACGGCACCGAGGATGAGGGTTGAAAGTACACGCATAGTCATGCTCCTTTGGGGGTTAGTTTGGGGACGAGGAAATATCTGGCGGCGACCAACGCCGCGAGTGGAATAAAATGGACGAGCGCCGGACCTAAATTGTTGTGGATGAATATCCAGTGGACCAGAACCAGCACAGCCGTTGGATAAGCGAGGCGCTGCAACCGTTTCCACCCCGCCTTGAGCGCGCGCATCGACGCGTCGTTGCTGGTAATGGCAAGGGGCACGAAAAGCAGCATCGCCGCCCAGCCGGTCCAGATTCCGAGCGCCCAGAACTCGGCGAGCATATCGTCAAGATTGCCCATATCTATCAAATAGAAAATCAGGTGTAGAACAGCGTAAGCGAACGCGGCAACGCCCAACGCCCGGCGGCGTTGCACCAGCCAGTTGAGCCAAGGCCTCGGGCCCAGCAATGAAACAAGCGGGCTGAGAATCATCGCAAGTATCATCAGCCGCGCCGACCATTCTCCTGTCGGGCGAAGCATGTCCATCGCGATCACCTCGCCCGACCCATAGCCGAACAGCATCAAGGCCGCCGGAATCGACAAAAACAACCAGAATATCGGCTTCTTATTAAGAATGATTCGCAACACTCCGTCGCGGTAATTGCAACCCAGTCTTCTTGCAACGTCGAATTTATACCAAAGCGTCGCCTCGCCAAAATCGATGCTCGGTGTCATTGCTTCGCCATAAACTCAACAATGCGACAAATATTGACAGCCTGTTAACCACGAATCGCTAAAAGCGAAGCATGGCTTCGCGATTATTCCGCATTGTAATATTGGCAAGCGCTACGCTGGTGCTATCGGCTTGCGGCGCCCGGGAAAGCACCGAAGTCACGCGCCCGGCCAACACCGCGTTCCAGAACAACGATGCCCGAATGTGCTTGTCCGAACTCAAATCACAATCGGTAAAATTTTCGGCATTGCCCAACCAGAGCTTCGGCGGCGGATGCCGAACCATTGACACGATCAAGCTCATGGATTTTGGAACACCGACAACCAACCTCGGTGCAATGACATGTCCTTTGGCGTCGAACTTCGCGGCATGGGCGCGCCATGCTGTGTCTCCTGCTGCGAGACAATATTTGGGGTCCGACGTTGTTCGCATTGAAACGATGGGCACCTATAGCTGCCGCAACGTTAACGGCGGTCGCTCCGGCAAATTGTCGCAACATGCATTTGGAAATGCCATCGATATTTCAGCCTTCGTGCTGAAGGACGGAAGACGGGTTTCCGTTTTAAACGGCTGGCGCGGTGACAGAGACGAACAGCAATTCCTCCGCCGCCTGCACCAGTCGGCGTGTAAACGCTTCGGCACCGTGCTGGGACCGGACTACAACAATGCCCACGCCAATCATTTCCATTTCGATATGGCAAAGTCGATGAAGGATAGCTCAGCTTACTGCCGATAAGGGCTGGCAAAGACGCACCCACGCGCCTAAACGCGACCTAATGACAGATACAAAAATAAATGACCGCCGCTTCTATAAAGCACAGCAGGAAGCGGATTTCGCAGAGCAACAACTTTCAACCCCGCAAACGCAGAGCAAGTCTTACCGGCTAGCATTTCAGGATAGTGAATTCCTGCTCCGCGAAGATCTGCGGCCGGTGCGGTTCCAGCTCGAACTGCTGAAAACCGAAATGCTGCTAGAAGAGGCCAATATCGGGTCGATGTTGGTTATCTATGGATCGGCGCGCATTCCCGAACCGGAAAAGGCCGATGCCCTGTTGGCGGCTGCCGAGGGGGAGCGTGCGACGATCATTGCCGAGCGTATGAAAGAAAAATCACGCTTTTACGAAGAAGCTCGGAATCTAGCGCAGATTGCAAGCCAAGCGGCAGTCACCGACGAAGAAGGCAGGCGGCACTTCGTCGTCTGCTCGGGTGGCGGGCCGTCGATCATGGAGGCTGCAAACCGCGGCGCGCATGATGTCGGCGCGGAATCGGTGGGGCTGAATATCGTGTTGCCGCACGAGCAGGCACCCAATCTTTACGTCACCCCGCGCCTCAGCTTTCAGTTCCATTATTTCGCGCTGCGCAAGATGCATTTCCTGCTGCGTGCGCGGGCGGTCGCGGTTTTCCCGGGCGGGTTCGGCACGTTCGATGAATTTTTCGAGCTTTTGACCCTGGTCCAGACCGGCAAGATCAAGAAAATGCCGATCCTGCTGTTCGGCAAAGAATTCTGGCACCGGGTCGTCAATTTCGAAGAGCTGATGCTCGAAGGCGTCATCAGCCCGCCCGACCTGGAATTGTTCCAGTTCGTCGAGACCGCAGAAGAGGCTTGGGCCTCAATCTGCGATTTTTACGAAGTCTGAAGCGGACTAAGCTTTACTTCGCAGGGGCAGCAGGCGCTTCTGCGGCAGGCGTGGCTGCGCCATCCGCAGGTGCTGCCGCTGCATCTGCCGGCGCCTCGGTCGCATCAGCGGCGGGCGCTGCTGGTAGTGGCAGGTTGGAGCCTTGCGAATTGATGTAGAGCAACACGGCTGCGCGCTCTTCCGGATTGCCAAGGCCGGCAAAGGTCATCTTGTTACCCGGCGCATATTTCTTCGGATTGGCGAGCCACTGGTTCATCCCTTCCCAATCCCAGTTGCCTGGAACCGCTTTCAACGCATCGGAATAGGCAAAGTTGGGAAGGTGTCCATGCGGTTTGCCCAAAGTGCCATATAGATTTGGACCGATGCCGTTGGGACCACCCTGCGCTATAGTATGGCAGGCAACGCACTTCTTGAATATCGCCTCGCCCTTGGCGACATCGGCGCTGGCCAACAAAGTTGCAATCGGCACTGCCGCCTCTGCGCTGCCGCCTTCGCTCGATTCGACGCCCGGGATCACAAAACCCTGCTTTTCGGGTTCATGGCCCGCAAAATACATGCCCGATGCGATGGTTAGGCCCAAGGCAGCGATGCCCCCGCCCAAGACCCAGCCAGCGATGGTATTACTGCGATCATCCATTGATTATCTGCCCTGATTTGCGGTTGTGTGCACGCGGCCGGATGGGCCGCCAGATTCTCCCGCCCCTCTAATCGCCCACGTGGAGCCGTGCAAGAGCGGAAATCCGGTCTTGCCGGATAAGTGACGCTCCCCTATCGCACCGGCCAACATGGACAGCTATCCCGCCGCCGCGCTCGCCAAGGTCAACGAAATGACCGCTATTGCCGCCTCCGAACCTTCGCGGGCGGTGGCGTTTCAAGGCGCGCCGGGGGCCAATTCGCATTTGGCGGCGCTGGAATTCGATGCAAACTGCCTGCCGCTGCCTTGTTTTTCATTTGAAGATGCCATTGACGCTGTCAAAGATGGAAAGGCGGCGCGCGCGATTATACCTATCGAAAACTCGCTACATGGACGGGTAGCGGATATTCACTTTCTGCTCCCTGAATCAGGGCTGAGCATTATCGCCGAGCACTTCATGCCGATCCGCCATTGCCTGATGGCAAAGTCGGCAGACGCCAAGCTGAAAACTGCAATGAGTCACCCTCAAGCACTAGGCCAGTGCCGCCATTATTTGCGCGAACATGGAATTATTCCTGTGGCTTATGCCGATACTGCCGCCGCTGCAGCCTTTGTTGCTGGCAATGATGACCTAACCGCTGCCGCCATTGCCCCGCCGATTGCTGCAGAAATGTATGGTTTGGTCGCGATTAACGACGGCGTACAGGACGATGCCAGTAACATGACCCGATTCGTTGTCCTGTCCGCCGAGCCTGCCGCCGTTACGCAGATTAACGGTACTTTGATGACTACGTTTATTTTTGAAGTGAAGAACATTCCCGCGGCGCTTTATAAGGCGATGGGCGGCTTTGCCACCAACGGCGTCAACATGACGAAGTTGGAGAGCTACCAAAATGGCGCCAGTTTTGCTGCAACCGAGTTTTTTGCTGACATTGAAGGCGCGCCGGGCGACGCCGCCGTCGACCGTGCGCTCGATGAACTACGTTTTCATTGTAATAGTGTGCGCCTTCTGGGCACTTATGCCCAAGCACGCAAACGCGGCTGACGGACCCGAAAGCAATCTGATGCGTTAGCTTTTCTCCAAACCCCAAAGGAGAAGATCAATGGCAGACCTTTCGCGAATCAATGAACACGCCGAAGTAATTGGCGCCGATGGCGTTCATGTCGGTACCGTCGACAAAGTCGAAGGAAACCGTATCAAGCTCACCAAGAGCGATTCCGGTCAGGGCAGCCACGAAGGCCATCATCATTATATCTCGGGCGGCCTGGTTGCGTCAGTCGAAGATGGCACCGTTCGTCTTTCGGCAAATGCAGACGTGGCGATAACGTTCGAAGAAGAAAAAGCCTGAACAATCCAGCATCGGGAGTGCGGCAGATATACCCCACTCCCGATCTGTTTCACGCTGCCTTTGAAATTTCCATTCGTGCAAAATTGAGCGCGTCCAGAAACTGATCAGCCGCATTGTCCCAGGTAAAGCTTGCGCCGAATGCTGCAATTGCTGTCCGGTCACAATCGAGCGCACGAATAATTGCTGTGTCTAGCACTTCGTCGACAGCGCCCACCGGGCTTGCCAACTGATCGGACGGGCCACGTCCGTTTTCGCCGATGATATCAAGCGGCCCCGGCACCGGATAACCAGCAACCGGCACGCCGCACGCCAAGGCTTCGATCATCACCAGACCGAACGTGTCGGTCTTGCTGGGGAAGACAAAAACATCTGCCGCAGCATAAGCCTGTGCCAAATCGTTGCCCAATAGAGCGCCGGTAAAAACCGCTTCAGGGAATTTGGCTTTCAGTTCGGCCAGTGCAGGGCCGTCTCCAACAACGACTTTGGTGCCCGCCACTTTTGATTCCAGAAAAATTTCGAGATTTTTTTCGATGGCCACCCGGCCCACGGACAGCAAAATCGGTCCCGGAAGATTGGCCAATATCGGATGCGGTTTCAGCCCGCGCTTGAATATCGCGGTGTCGATGCCGCGCGTCCACAGCCGGCTGTGTGTTATGCCCCGGCTCGCGAGTTCGTCCATCAGCCGAGGTGTCGCCGCCAAAACGGCGCGTGCAGGCGCGTGGAACCGCCGTATTACCGGCCAGAAAAAATCGGGAGAAAGCCCGGTGCGAACAGAGGCGTAATCGGGGAATCGGGTATGAAAAGCCGTCGTGAACGGTACGTCATGCGTCATACACCAGCGCCGCGTGCTCCAGCCGATGGGGCCTTCGGTCGAGATATGGACGATATCCGGCGCAAAGCCGGCCAACGTTCTGCGCATGCCGAAACGCGGCGCGAGCGCGAGGCGGATTTCGCCATAGCCCGGGCATGGCACTGTGCGGAACTGGTCAGGGCTGATGACAATGACATCATGACCGCGTTCGCGCAGCAGCTTCACTGTCATTTCGAGCGTTCGGACAACTCCGTTGACCTGCGGCGCCCATGCGTCAGTCGCGATGGCAATTTTCATGCCGTGACCTTAGCGGTCTTTTCGACTAGCTGCTTTTGGCGGTTGTGCGCAGCCCAATCGACAATCGACATCGCGCCGTCCTTGTCTTCGACCAGGGCGGTGCAGCTTTCGACCCAATCGCCATCATTATAATAAGTCACGCCGTCGAATTCGCGAATTTCTGCGTGATGGATATGGCCGCAGACAACGCCATCGACCCCGCGCTCAAGTGCCGCCCGCGCCACGGCTTCTTCATACTGCCCAATGTACTGCACTGCATTTTTGACACGGATTTTGAGGTAGGATGATAGCGACCAGTACGGTAGATGAAAGCGCCGCCGCACCGCGTTCAGCCAGATATTTGCCTTGAGCAAGAATGTGTAAGCAGCATCACCGAGGAACGCCAACCACCGCGCATACAGCACGACGCTGTCGAACATATCGCCGTGCGTCACCAGCAATAACCGTCCATCGGCAGTCTCGTGGATGGCCTCATGCGCCAGCTCGACTCCGCCAAAATCGAGGCCGGTATAATCGCGAAACATTTCGTCATGGTTGCCCGGCACATAGATAACCCGCGTGCCCTTGCGCGCCATTTTCAGGATTCTGCGAAGTACTTCATTATGGCTGGTCGGCCAATACCAGCCCTTGCGCAACCGCCAGCCATCGACAATGTCGCCAACAAGATACAGCGTCTCGCACTCGATGCTGCGCAGGAAGTCGAGCAGCAATTCCGCATTGCACCCCGCCGTGCCAAGGTGGATGTCCGAAATCCAAACGGTGCGATATTTTGTTTTCGGCCGGAAACTCTTGGGTTCCTGCTCGTGGAACCATTCGGGTACCTTAGGTTGAAACGTCCCAGCCAGCGCAGGCTTATTCATTGTCTCCGTCATGCAAAATCCCAGTTATCTGCCTTAACTGGAATTGCCGGATAACTGCGGTGCGTTACGTGTTCACGTAATGTGCGTGACAGTTTCGAGTCAATTCCGGCTTTTTGCAAAAAATTCAGAATTTTGCGCCGACCCTGATGCCGTAAAGACGTGGTTCCGCTGGAATGAAGCTCGGTATCCCGAACGCACCGCCGGTGTTTCCGGCGTCGAGCAGGTAATCTTCATTGAGCAGGTTACGCGCAAACGCCGACACTTCGAACCGGTCGCCACCGAAGCGAAATCCTGCGTTGACGTTGACCAAAGTCACGGCTTCTTGGGCGATGAGCGGGTTGTTGGGAATTTCGAAAAATATCTTGCTGCGATAGGTGACCGAAGGAGTAGCGAAGAAGGTCACACCGCCGAGCGGCGCATTGATTGTGAAACCACCCGCGGCCTGCACCTCGGGCTGCAGCCGGAACTTTGCGCCGCGGAAATTTGCCGCAATGCTTGGCTTGTCGTCGATGCCGCCGTCGATATAGCCGATGTTGCCGAACAGGCTGAGCCAGCTCGTGGGCTTTACCGTCAGTTCGGCCTCGATACCTTTGTTGGTTGCTGTGCCAGCGCTCTGCGTCTGCGTGGTGCCATTGGGCAATATGATGCTGACCTGAAAATTATCGTAGGTCAGATAGTAAGCCCCGATCGAACCCGAGAATATGCCCAGCGCGCCTTTTACCCCGACCTCGTAATTCCATATATTTTCCGCAAGTACCGGAGTGAAGGCCCCAACCGGTCCGGTTGGCGTGGCGCGCGCGCCAAGTTGCACCGTCGCCGAACGGCGACCTTTAGAAACCGTCGCATAAGCGTTGAAGTTATCCGAGAAGCGATACAGCAGGTTCGCACGCGGCAACACCGCAATGAAGCTGTCTTCGGTGCGGAACGTCCGGCCGCCGGTGTCTACTTGCCCCGGAATGAGCGATGCGCCGCCAGTTAATGCCGACCGCGGTACGCGCGCATAAAAGCCAGACCGGCGCTTTTCGATCAGAGCGCGGGCGCCAATTGTCAGCTCAAGGCTTGGCGTCGGAATCCATGTGCCATCGGCAAACATCGAGTAGCTGTCGTTGCGGCCTTGGTTTTCGAACACCGAACTATAAGGCACCGGTGCCAATGCCTGCGCAGGAACGCTGCCATTGGGAGCAACGCACTGCGCACGGGTGGCAGCGGTGCTGGTGGCGCAAGCAAGGAATACGCGCTCGTTTGAGGAGAATGGCACATTCTGAATGCTGTCCTCGCGGAAAAAATTGAAGCCGAACGAGCCACGGAACTTGTCGTCGGTATAGGCAAAGCGCGTTTCGTGATTGAACTGGTCGCCCTTCGCAAATTCGGTGAATTCCAGATACCAGGCGGCCGAGCCGTCGGCGTCGAACACTTCGAGCGAGTCGAACTTGCGGTAACCATTGACCATCGTCAGCGCCCAATTGTCGGCAAACTCGTAATTCACCGTGTAATTGATATCATAAACATCGCGCGTCAGGCCGAGTTCCGCTTGGTACAGGTCCTGCAACGAACGCGGCGAACCGCCAAGGAAGGCGTCACCGAACGGATCGCCCGGACCCGAGGCGGTGGGCAAAGCGCGCGAGACAAAAGCCGTGCCGGGATTGCGCTGGCGGTCGTAGGTCAAGATCAGGTCCGCCGTCAGCTCGTCGCTTGGCTTGAACCGTAACGACCCGCGAACGCCGAGCTGATCCTGACCGTTCAGATCATCCTGATTGGGCGCCAGATTGTTAACATA
>JANLSY010000067.1:0-3970 GCA_031362665.1 Sphingomonadales bacterium | reverse complement strand
ATCTGCGTCAGGGTCAATGGTCAGATGCGCTTTCTCCCATGTCGATAGCGGCTGCGACTGCGCGCCTTTGACATGGCTGCGCGCGAATTCATCGGGCTCGCGGATATCGACAAGCACTGCCTTTCCGGCATTGATCTGTTCGCGTACCTGCTGCGGCGATAATTTATGCAGTATTGCGGTCATGGCTTGATCCTCATTTCGGGTGGGCAGAACAGCTCCGCCAGAGTTTCGATAACGCGCATCGCGGCATGGTCGACGATGCGATAATATATGGTCTGCCTTTCGCGCCGAGTGGCGACCACGCCTTCCTCACGAAGCAACGCCAAATGCTGTGACAGCGCCGATTGCGACAGGCCTACACGCGACTGGAGCTCGCTCACCGACAATTCGCCATTGGCCAACTGGCACAGCACCATCAAACGGCGTTCATTGCCGAGCAGGCGCAACAAAGTCGCGGCGCGTCCGGCGCTTTCCTCGAATAGCGAGAGGTCAAATCGGACTAAATCAAACATCACTTCATTATATGCATTGAATCTAATTTAGCAAGTGCTAATATAAAGAGCATAAGGAGACGATTCATGAACCCGTCAGTCCAAGCGTTTTTTGACAATGCCACAAATACGGTCAGTTACATTGTACACGACCCCGCGACCAAGAAGGCCGCGATTGTCGACCCGGTGCTCGATTTCACCCCGCGCAACGGGCGGATTGCGATGACATCGTCCGACGCCCTGCTCGCCGCAGCAAAGGCACAAGGGCTGGAAATCGTCTATCTGCTGGAAACCCACGCCCATGCCGACCATCTGTCCGCAGCGCATCATTTGCGTGAAGTCACAGGCGCGCCTGTCATCATCGGCAGCCACATCACAGAGGTGCAGACGATATTCGGCGCATTGTTCGAAGCCGACGATGTCACGCCCGATGGTAGCGACTTCGACCGGCTCGTCACGGATGGTGACAGCTTGCCGCTCGGCAGTCTGGAAATTAAGGTCATGCACACGCCCGGCCACACACCCGCTTGCCTGACCTATCTCATCGGAGATGCGGCCTTTGTCGGCGACACATTATTCATGCCCGATTACGGCACCGCACGCGCTGACTTTCCCGGCGGAAGCGCAGAAACGCTGTACCGCTCCATCCGCAAGATCCTTGAATTGCCAACCGAAACCCGGATCTTTGTCGGTCATGATTATCTACCCGCGGGGCGGACCGACTATCGTTGGGAAACAAGTGTTGCCGAACAACGTGCGTCCAATGTCCATGTTCATAACGGCATTTCCGAAGCCGAGTTCGTCGCGATGCGTACCGCGCGCGACAAGACGCTTGAAGCACCCCAACTCATCCTGCCGTCGTTACAGGTCAACATCCGCGCAGGCGCAATGCCGCCTGTATCGGCCGGCGGTCACGTATATCTGCGGATCCCGGTAAACGCGATTTGAAATTATGGCGTAGAAGCCACTGCGCTATAGCCCCAGTTCCGACAGTCCCGGATATCCGTCCGGGCGCCGACCGAGCGGCCAGTGAAATAGGCGTTGGTTTGCCTCAATAGCCAGATCGTTAATGCTGGCAATTCGCCGAGCCATAAGGCCGCTTGCGTCGAACTCCCAATTCTCATTGCCGTAGGATCGCCACCACCGCCCGCCATCGTCATGCCATTCATAGGCAAAGCGGACGGCGATGCGGTTGCCGTCATGCGCCCATAACTCCTTGATCAGGCGATACTCATGCTCCCGCTGCCATTTGGCGGCGAGGAAGGCTTCGATTTCGCAGCGGTCGCGCAGGAAGCGGTCGCGGTTCCGCCACTGACTATCCGGCGTGTAAGCGAGCGCGACCCGAGCCGGATCGCGGCTGTTCCAGCCATCTTCCGCGGCGCGGACTTTTTGTGCAGCAGATTCAGCGGTGAAGGGCGGCAGTGGCGGGCGCGTCATGTGCTGGCTCCGGTCAGGCAAAAGGAGTGGCGAATTCGATGCGAATACCACCGGGCATCGCGCAGATGAAATGCTGCGTTGCCGAACCCTCGCGGATCGGTTCGGGCGCGAATTCGACCGTCACGCCCGGATGTGCCGCGACTCTGGCATAAACAGTCGCCAGCGCCTGGGCATCAGCGACGCCGAGCGCCAGATGGTGCAGGCCGATATTGGTCTTGCGATCAAATGGCGTGGCGCTTGCCGGGTCGACGGCCTGCCAGAGTGTGAGCAGCGTCTTGCCATCGCTGACGAACTTTGACGGATAGGCCGGGTTGCCACCGACTTCGTTGAAACCGAGCGTGCTGCAAAAGAAATAGGTTGCCGCGTCGAGGTCGGGCACGGTCAGCCCGATATGGTGCGCGCCGGTGGTAAGGGTCTGGGTCATATTCATGGTCCTTTCGATTGGGCGCGCAGGCTTTCGACTTCGGCGCGCAGTTGGTTGAGTTCGGCGTTGAGTGGCTGGATGGCAGCCGCGATTTCTGCTTCGGTAAAACGCGGGGTGATGTGCTGCGGACAGTTCCAGTCGAAACCCACAACGTCGATGACATATGCCCGCTCGGCCATCGCCTTATAGCCATCGGGCATCAGCGAGGCGACCAGCGCCGCATCGTCGGTGACCGATGTGATGCGCGCGTGCCCCAGGATTTTGAGGCGGCGGCGGTTGGGATAATCCATCAGGAACAGCGAGACGCGCGGTTCGGCAACAAGGTTTGAATTGCTGACATGCTGCCGGTTGCCCTGATAATCGGCAAAGCCGAGCCGGTTGCCGGGCAGAAGCCGCAGGAACCCAGCCGGACCGCCGCGGTGCTGCACATACGGCCAACCTTCAGGCGTGACGCTGGCGATATAGAAGCTGTCGCGCGCAGCAATGAACTCCGCTTCCTTGGGCGTTATGCTGTCGGGTGTGCCATCGCCACCCTCTTCCATCCGTGCATAGGACGCACGCGATCCATCAGCCTCCTGCATCGCGCGGGCGGCGTCGGTGAATAATGTCCTGACGTAATTTTTGGCCATTTGACCATCTCCGTTCTGTGGCGGAGCTAGGATTACAATATCGGTTATATTGTGATAATATGGTCTTTTTCGTAATCACTATTACATAAATAGGAATAATAATTGGACCATCTTCACACTATAGAAATGTTTCTGGCGGTTGCCGAAGAGGGCACTTTTTCCGGCGCGGCACGTTCGCTTCGTATTTCTCCACCCGCCGTTACGCGCGGTATTTCCGAACTTGAATCGCGGCTGAATGTAGCATTATTTCACCGCTCTACGCGCGCCGTTTCGCTCACCGACGAAGGCGCAGGCTTTGTCGAACGGGCACGCAGGATTCTAAACGAACTTGCAGAAGCCGAACGATCATTATCCGGCACGAAATCCGCGCCGCAAGGCCTGTTCCACATCACAGCGCCGGTCACATTCGGGCAGATGCACGTTGTACCGGTTGTTGCAGGCCTGATTGATCAGTTCCCTGCGTTGGACATTCGCATGATGCTGCTTGATCGAAACATTCGCGTAATCGAGGAAGGTATCGATGTTGCTGTCCGGATCGGGCCGCTGGCGGACTCTTTACTTCGCGTAATCAAGCTTGGCGCTGTTCGGCAAATGATCGTTGCGAGCCCCGGCTATCTTGCGCGCTACGGGGTGCCAACGAGCCCTGCAGACTTGAAATCCCATCGGCTGATTGCATCATCGGGTCCTCGGGCTGCCAGTGAATGGCGCTTTGGAGCGCGTCATAGTGTAACGGCCAGGCCGCGTGTAGTCGTAAACACTGTCGCGGCGGCGGTCGCAGCAGCCGAAGCAGGCGTTGGCCTAGCCAATTTCCTGAATTATCAAGTCGAAGAGGCGGTTCATGCGGGAAAGTTGATCGAAGTATTAAAAGTCGAACAACCGGAATGGCTGCCTGTTAGCTTGCTCTTCGAGGCGAGCCGAAGCAGCTTACCATCAACGCGGCTATTCATCGAGGCCATGCGAGCACGCGCACGGCATTGCGGCTGGGATGA
>JANLSY010000056.1:0-2842 GCA_031362665.1 Sphingomonadales bacterium | reverse complement strand
GCTCGGCCAGCCAGCCAGTATTTGCGACCGCGTTCACCGTGCAGCAACTGCTGGCCCAATGCGGTTTCGCCCTGTCGGAATGCCATGGCCTTGAACGATGCCCCGTCATCGCCCGCGACAATCGCGCGGACATGGTCCTTGCCGACAATATCGCATTTGACGACGTGCATCGGTCCCGTCACCACGCGTGGGCCAGGCCAGCCCATGCCGTAGGGGCCAGCCGATTCCATCGCGTCAACAAAGACCGGGTTCAGCCCGCGCGGGGTGATGATCGCGTCGATCAGCAACGCCTTGTTCCCCGATGCGCGAGCAACGTCGCTTGCCAGACGCTCGTTGAGCCAGTCGGCAAGCGCCTCGATCTTGTCCTCCCGTACCGTTAGCCCCGCCGCCATCGCGTGACCGCCGCCGGCCTCAAGAAACCCGACTTCCTTGGCGGCGATGATCGCCGCGCCGAGATCGACACCGGCGATTGAGCGGCCCGATCCTTTGCCAATCCCGGCTTCGTCCAAGGCGATGACAATAGAGGGTTTGCCCGTCTTTTCCTTGATGCGACCGGCCACAATACCGATGACGCCGGGGTGCCAGCCCTTGCCCGCAAGCAACGCCACCGCGCGGTTATGTTGTCCGGCAATCATCGTTTCGGCTTGCTCCTGCACAACGCCCTCGATGGCGCGGCGCTCCTCGTTCAGCCGGTCAAGCTCTAGCGCGATGCCCTGTGCCTCGACGGCATCCTCCGTGGTGAGCAGGCGCACGCCAAGGTCGGACTTGCCGACGCGGCCACCGGCATTGATGCGCGGGCCGAGCGCGAAGCCCAAATCTGAGCATATTGGCGCGCGGGTCAGACGGCTGGCCTGAATAAGCGCAGACATGCCAATATTGCGGCGCGCCGACATGATTTTCAGCCCTTGTGCCACGAATGCGCGGTTAAGGCCTTTAAGCTGCGCAACGTCCGCAACGGTGCCGAGTGCGACAAGGTCGAGCAGCTCCATCAATCTGGGTTCGGGGCGGCTGGCGAAATAGCCGCGTGCCCGAAGTGTGCGGATGATAGCTGCGCCGAGGAGGAACGCGACGCCGACTGCGGCGAGATGGCCGTGCGATGCCGCTTCGTCGGCTTCGTCCAGGCGGTTGGGGTTGACGAGTGCAAAGGCGGTCGGCAGTTCGGCGGCGCATTTATGGTGATCGACGACGATGACTTCTAGCCCTGCGGCCTTCGCCTGCGCCAGTGCGTCATAGGCCATCGCGCCGCAATCGACCGTGACGATCAGCTTGCTGCCGCCCTGACCAATGCGGACGAGAGCCTCGCCCGAGGGGCCGTAGCCCTCCATCAGGCGGTCGGGGATATAATGGCCGGCGGTCAGGCCCAATGAGCGAAACAAGCGAATGAGAAGTGCCGCGCTGGTCGCGCCATCGACGTCATAATCGCCGTAGACGGTGATAGGCTCTTGCGCGGAAACTGCATCGGCCAGACGTTCGGCGGCGCGGTCCATATCGCGGAAGATTGACGGGTCGGGCATGAAGCCGCGGATGGTGGGATCGCGGTGCCGCTCTAGATCGTCACGCGGAACGCCGCGCGCCATCAATAATTGCGTGACCAGATCGTCGGGCTGAAACCCCGGATCGCGTGCATCGACATCCCCGCTGCGCCACTGCCATGCCTGACCGGTGATCGACTGGGTGATATTGAGGACATTGGACATCCGCCTTCCCTATGCGGGCGTGGGGGTGCTAGCAAGGCTCCCATGAAAAAGCTGTTGATAGTCTGGCACAGCATGACCGGCGGGTCCGAAGCGCTGGCGCGTTCGGCTCTCGCCGGCGCGGAGGAGGTTGAGGCACGGTTGCTTTACGCTGGAGACGCAACGGAAGACGATATGCTGGGCGCAGACGGCTATCTGTTCGTCTTTCCTGAGAACCTCGCGGCAATCAGCGGGGTGATGAAGGCATTTTTCGACCGCTGTTACTATCCCTGCCTCGGTCATATCGAAGGGCGGCCTTATGCGATGATTATCTGTGCAGGCTCCGACGGCACCAACGCGGTGCGTCAGGCGGAGCGGATCGCGACGGGCTGGAGGCTGAAAAGGGTGGCAGACAGCATGATCGTCTGTACCCATGCGCAAACGCCCGAAGCGATATTGGCGTCCAAGACCATAGCGCCAACCGATCTCCAAAAAGCGCGGGATACCGGCGCGGCGTTGGCGGCTGGACTAATGCTGGGAATTTTCTAGTAGCGCTTGCGCCCCAATCCATGTGTGCTCTTCACCCGGCGAACGGTGCCGCTTGATGCGCGCATCACGACGGTTTCGGTGGTGATCTTGCCATCGCGGAGGATCTTGACGCCGTCGAGCAACGAGCCGTCGGTCACGCCGGTTGCGGCAAAGATGCAGTCGCCCTTAGCCAGTTCTTCGAGATCGTAAATCTTGTCGAGATCGTCAATGCCCCATTTACGCGCACGCAACCGCTCGTCATCGTTGCGGAACAATAGCCGCCCCTTGAACTGTCCACCGATGCAGCGCAGCGCGGCTGCCGCCAACACGCCCTCGGGCGCGCCGCCAGTGCCCATATAGATATCGACGGTGGTATCGGGGTCACTGGTCGCGATCACGCCGGCAACATCGCCGTCGGGGATCAGCATCACGCCGCAGCCGATGGCGCGCAACTCGGCGATCATCTTTTCGTGGCGCGGGCGGTCGAGGACGCAGACGATGAGTTCATTCGGCGACACCCCTTTTTCGGCAGCTACCGCCGAGACATTTTCGGCGACTGTTTTGTCGAGGTTGACGATGTTCGGGGAATAGCCAGGGCCGACGGCGATTTTTTCCATGTAAACATCGGGCGCGTTGAGCAG
>JANLSY010000035.1:0-7704 GCA_031362665.1 Sphingomonadales bacterium | reverse complement strand
GTAGAATTCGACCATATAGCTGTCGGTGACAGTAACGCTTCCGCCCGTGGTGACGCGGCCGACATCGTTGCGGCCGAGGTCGAGTAACATCAAATGCTCGGCACGCTCCTTCGGGTCAGCAAGGAGTGACGCTCTGTTTTCGGAATCTTCGATTGCGTTTTTCCCGCGTGGGCGGGTACCTGCGATGGGGCGAATGGTCACTTCGCCGCCACGCGCGCGGACCAGTATTTCGGGGCTTGAACCGACAATCGCGAAATCGGGTAGGTCGAGAAAATAAAGGAATGGTGAGGGGTTGATTCGGCGAAGCGCGCGGTAGAGGTCGACTGGCGGCAGCGCGAATGGTGTAGTGAAGCGCTGCGCGAGGACGACCTGGAATATGTCTCCTGCCGCGATATAGTCTTTGGCGCTCAACACCATCTGGCGATAGCGGTCGGGAGGCAAAACCGGATTGAGTTGCATCGAGTCGGTGTCAGCGGGGCCTTTAGCCACAGGCTTATCCATAGACCTGTCCAGTAGCCGCTCGGCCTCATAAAGCCGCTCGTTGGCGAGCGCTACGCCACGTTCATCTTCGGTTCCGGTCCAGACCGGTGCAACGAGGAACATTTCGTCCTTGAGCCGGTCGAACACCAAAATGACCGTGGGACGCACGAACAACATGTCGGGCAATTCGAGCGCCGATTGCGCCGCGCGCGGTAGTTTCTCCACGAGGCCGATTGTTTCGTAACCGAAATAGCCGACCAGACAGGCCAGGGCGGGTGGTAGTTCCTCAGGCACATCCATCCGACATGATGTCGCCAATGCGCGCAACGCCTCGAGTGCGGGCAGCGGCTCAGGCTCAAAAGCGCCGCGGTCCGTCAACCAGTGACGATTGACCTCTGCCCTGTCACCAGCGGCGCGAAACACCAAATCCGGCGCAATTCCGATAAGACTGTGCCGCCCGCGCGTTTCACCGCCTTCGACAGATTCGAGGATGAAATCGCCGCGCTCGGGCTCAAACAGCTTCAACGCCGCCGACACCGGCGTTTCGGTGTCGGCTATCCGTTTGCGCCAAACCAGCGTCGGCTTAGTTGCCGTCACGATTTGTCAGGCGGGCTCGGAGTTCCTTGATGCCATCCTCGTTCATTTCGACGCCTACAGCCTTGACCGCTGCGGCAATCAGTTGTGCGCCATACTCCTGCTGTAACAGGCCGGATATTTCCTGCTTGCGGGCTGTCAGCATTTCAACATTGCCGCGGGCATCGCCCTTGATGACTTCGCCCAAATAAACAACATACCATCCACGGTTCTGTCCGCCTTGCAGCGTCTTGGCAGTGCCTTTCTTCATCGCAAACATCAGCGATAATGGTGGCGAAATCGGCTGCCCTTCGCGCGAAAGGTCGGCGCGAGTGCCGTTGATGCTTTCGATTACCGCACCTTTTACATTGGCGGCGGCAAGCGCGGTCTGGAGCGTCTGCCCGCTATCGACGGCCTTGCGTACCTTCTCTGCTGCTGCCCGCGCGCCCTTTGCGCCTTCGGCAAGTGCCCATTGCTGTTGTACCAACGGACGTACTGCTGCGAGCGGCGGTGGTGCGGCTTCGTCGAAATCCGATACCGCGACCATGGCAAATTTTTCGCCGGGTACTAACTCGACCAGCTGCGCTTCGCCATCGGGTTCCAGCTGGAACGCAGCGGGCAGGATGACCTGCATTTCAGGAATTGGCTTATAGGCAGGATTGTCAGGGTTCTGACCGCTAGCGAACAGCTTCGGTGAGGTTTCTACGCTCAATCCATTGGCTTTTGCCATGTCGGTAATGGTCGACCCATCGGCGAACGCGTCCTCTATCTCAGCGGTCATTTCGGTCAGCATTTCCTCGGCGCGACTCTTGGAAAGCTCGGATTCAATTTCACTGCGTGCTGCTGCCAATGATTTCGCAGCGACTTGGTTGATTGCATCGACCCGCGCCACCGCCCAGCCCAGCTTCCCGCGTGCAGGCTTTGCAATGCCACCCTTGGCCGTGGCAAATACCGCATCGGCTATGGCTTGCGAGGCGCTGCCGGTCAGGTTGCTTTTGGCGACATTGTTCAATGTGGTTACGGAAAGGCCGAGTCCGCTTGCCACCTGCGCCAAAGACTTACCGCCAGCAACCTGCGCAGCAACTGACTTCGCAGCAGCTTCGGTTGGCACGATAACTTGGCTGATATTCCGGGTTTCGGACGCAGTATATCTGGCCGCGTTGGATTTGTAGAACGCCGCAATATCGGCTTCGTTCGGTTTTGCCTTGGCCGCAATAATAGATTTGTCAAAAATGGCATAATTGATCGCACGGCGTTCCGGGATCGTGAATTTGACTGCATTGTCTCTGTAATATTTCGCAAGCACGGCTTCAGCCGGGGGGGCGACCGGGAAAAATGCGGACGAGGGGAGCGACGCGACCTGTCCCGAACGTTTTTCGAGCATGAGCGAAGCATATGGCAATACCAGACTTTCCGGTGCCGCCGGGCCACTCGCTGCCGCAGGTAAAATCTGCTGCGCGAACAGGTTTTGGGTTATGTCGTCGCGGATCGCCTCTTCGCTGACGCCGATTTGTTGGGCAAAGGCACGAAAAGCATCGGCACTGAACTTGCCGTCGAGCCCCATTGCGCCGGGTATTTTGCGAATTTCGGAATCAACCAGTCGTTTGCTTACTGCAACTCCATATTTGTCACCGAATACAGCCAGCGCATAGCGGTTGACGAGTTGTTCAAGCGTTGAATCTAGACCGCCGCCTTCAACAAAATTTGCCATATCGAGCGTAGGATTGTTCTGCCGTTCCGCCTTCAACCGGTTATCCAGCGCATCATTGAGTTCGCCCAAAGTTATGTTTCTGTCGCCGACGCGCGCGACATTGCCACCGCTAAGTCCCCCGAAACTGCCGGAACCGGTGACGTCGCCCAACGCAAATGCAATTGCAATCATACCGATGAATATGAGGGCAAAGAGCGCACCGAACTTGGAATTGATGAGCGAACGGATGAAAGTGATCATGAAACTGCGTTATCCTGTCGATGCGCCGCTGCGCTGATTTTCGTGCCGCTTTAGGCGGCAAGGAACCGGCAATCAAGGGATAGACTTGCAGGGTCAAGGGAATTGCGGGCATAGCGCCGCACAAGAATCGTAACGCAAATCGGGACTAGCCATGCGCAAATACATTGTCGGCAATTGGAAGATGAATGGAACGTCAGCCGATTTGCCTGAGATGGCAGCGATTGCTGCGATGGCTAGACAATATGAATCGGTCGATAGCTCGATTTGCCTTCCTGCAACGTTGATTGAGCGCGCTGCGGCGGCCTTGGCTGGTTTTCCGATTGGCGGTCAGGATTGCCACATGGCGACTTCGGGCGCTCATACTGGCGGTATTTCGGCGGCGATGTTGCTCGATGCCGGAGCGCAGGTGACAATAATTGGCCACAGCGAACGGCGCGCGGCGCAGCACGAGCAAGATGCTGACATCCGCGCCAAAGCGGAAGCGGCGAAAGCGGTTGGGCTGGATGTAATTGTTTGTGTTGGAGAAACCCTACAAGAACGTGACGCAGGGCTGGCGCTGAATATCGTGTTAGGCCAACTTGAACGTTCATTGCCCGATTGCAGCGATGGGTACTGGCTGTGTGTTGCTTACGAACCCGTATGGGCCATTGGCACCGGTCGCATTCCCGAAGAACAGGATATAGCCGAAATCCACGCGGCGATCCGCGAACAGCTTCTCGGTCGCTTTGGCGAAGCGGGTAAGACAATCCGGATATTGTATGGCGGTTCGATGAACGGTGATAACGCGGCTACCTTGTTGGCAATCCCAGATGTCGATGGTGGCCTTATTGGTGGTGCGAGTCTCAGCGCGGCGAAGTTCGGGCCGATATTGGCCGCGGCAGCCAATTCAGCCAATTAACATTGAAGATTGCAAGCGCGGTCGCTATGTGGGCCGCATCAACGGCGGACTGACGCCCTAATCATTCGGAATTATTCATGGGTATTTTCCATTTTCTCATTGTTGTGCAGGGCATTATCGCCGCTTCACTGGTCGGCGTTATCTTGATGCAGCGTTCGGAAGGTGGCGGGCTTGGTATGGGCGGAAGCCCTTCTGGCTTGATGTCGGCTCGTGGGGCTGCCGACTTTATGACCCGTTTGACGACGATATTGGCGACTCTGTTCATATTGTTGTCGATTTCGCTCGCCTTTGTTGCCGCAAGAGAAGGGGGCACGGCCAATATCGATACCTCGCTTCAGCGTACTGAGGTTCCCACTACTCCCAAAGCGCCTACTTCCGGCTCAGAAGCTCCAGCTGCGGACAAGGCGGCACCGGCAACCGAAGTTCCGCTGGACAAGTAAGCGGTTAATTGCGGCAAACTGCTTTTGCACAAATTTATTTTGGGCAAGGCAGATTCGCCCGCTTGTCTTTTGGGGTAAAGGCGTCTTAAGCCTTTTCTCCCATGGCACGGTTCATTTTTATCACCGGTGGCGTGGTCTCCTCGCTTGGCAAAGGTCTAATGGCGGCATCGCTTGCCGCCCTGTTGCAGGCGCGCGGATACCGCGTCCGTATCCGCAAATTCGATCCTTATCTTAATGTCGATCCGGGCACGATGTCGCCTTACCAGCATGGTGAGGTCTATGTGACCGACGACGGAGCCGAGACCGATCTCGATCTTGGCCATTATGAGCGCTTCACCGGCGTATCTGCCCGGCAATCTGACAATGTAACTTCGGGTCGTATCTATCAACAGATCATTCAACGCGAGCGGCGCGGCGACTATCTGGGCGCAACTGTTCAGGTCATTCCGCATGTCACCGACGCGATTAAGGATTTCGCCAAGGCAGAAACCGATGATCTGGACTTTGTTCTATGCGAAATAGGTGGGACCGTGGGCGATATCGAATCGTTGCCCTTTATCGAGGCCATTCGGCAATTGCGGAATGAACTGGGCCGTGAGCAGACATTGTCGGTGCATGTGACTTTGGTTCCGTACATAGCCGCAGCGGGCGAATTGAAGACCAAGCCAACGCAGCATAGCGTCCGAGAATTGGCGTCATTAGGCGTGCAGCCGGACATATTGCTATGTCGGGCCGAGCATCCGTTGCCGGACAATGAACGCGCCAAGATTGCCGCTTTCTGCAACGTCCGCAAGGAAGCGGTAATCCCCGCGCTCGATGCCAAAAGCATCTATGCGGTGCCGCTGCAATATCATGCAGAAGGCCTCGATACCGAGGTATTGCGAGCCTTTGGCCTTGACGCCAACGGTGAACCAGACCTGTCGCGTTGGGACGACATCATTGACCGGCAAACCAATCCCGAAGGCGAGGTGACTATCGGCGTGGTCGGCAAATATGTCGGTTTAGCCGATGCCTACAAGTCACTTAATGAGGCGCTCGTGCATGGCGGGTTAGCAAACCGGGTCAAGGTCAACATCAGATGGATCGACGCCGAATTGTTCGAGCAGTCCGAGAATGACATCGCTGCGGCGCTGGAGCCGATGCACGCCATTTTGGTGCCCGGAGGATTCGGCGAACGCGGTTCGGAAGGTAAGATTGCATCGGTCAAATTTGCGCGAGAACGGCATGTGCCGTTTTTCGGGATTTGCCTCGGAATGCAAATGGCCTGCATAGAAGGCGCGAGAAATACTGCAGGTGTTGCCGCTGCCTCCAGTACCGAATTCGGCCCTACCGATGAACCGGTTGTCGGCATCATTACCGAATGGATGACCGAGGAAGGCTTGCAAAAGCGCGAGGCTGGTGGCGATCTGGGCGGGACGATGCGGCTTGGTGCCTATGATGCAATATTAACCGGTAACAGCCATGTGGCAACGGTTTATGGCACAACAGAAATTTCCGAACGCCATCGACATCGCTATGAAGTCAACGCACATTACAAGGATGCGTTGGAGCAGGGTGGGCTGGTGTTTAGCGGGATGTCACCCGATGGTGAATTGCCCGAGATTGTTGAGCGGCCCGACCATCCATGGTTTATCGGCGTTCAATTCCATCCGGAGCTGAAATCAAAACCATTCGCGCCACATCCTCTGTTTGCAAGTTTCGTCGAAGCCGCGGTGAAACAAAGTCGCTTGGTTTGATAACCAAATTGTCATAAAATTACGGTAGTTTACATTTCGCTGTTATGTGATGTAACGGCTTCGTGAGATTTGTTCGCATCCGATCGGCCCAATTGCGACCCGGGCTGATTGGATGGGAGGGGCGCTAGATGTGCCCGGGGCGGCCGAGAAATCGCCCGCCCCGAACTTTTTCAATCAGGCTGCCTTGCTGCCTTTTTTCTTGGCTTCGGTATCATATTCGATGACGGTAGCTGCAGCCTGCGCGCCAATCGCAATTTTGCGCGGCTTCAGGGCTTCGGGCACGTCGCGCACCAAAGTTATGGTCAGCAAACCATCAGCTAGGTCGGCATCGGTTACATGAATATGATCGGCGAGTTGGAACTTCCGTTCGAAATTGCGGCTTGCAATACCCATGTGCAGGAAATCGCGATTGTCGTTGCTGTCGGCATCTTTCTGGCCGGAAACAATCAACATGTTCTGCTGGGCCGTGATCTCGATCTCTTCGGTTTTGAAGCCGGCAACGGCGATCGTGACCTTATAATCATTTTCACCAGTGCGCTCGATGTTGAACGGCGGATAATTTTCGTTCTGCGCAACGCGGCCATTATTTTCGAGCAGTTCGAACAAGCGATCGAAACCTACTGTGTTGCGGCGATAGGGGGTAAAATCAAAACGGTTCATGTCAAATTCTCCTTAAAGCAATTTGGTTTGATGCAAGCCCGATGTCGGCACCTGCGGTCATGTGCGGACCCTTTTAGGGCGTCCGGGATTCAAGATGGGTTTGCCCGAAAATATTTCAAGACCAAAAAACAAGACCGCCCGGAATTACTCCGGACGGTCTCGCTGCTGCTTTGCTAGCGCGTAGTTTCAGTCCTCTGCCGGTCCCCACCGGCGGGTCTGAGTTTTTCCCCCTGAACCCTCGGCCACGTTGGCGTCCGACGAATTCGAGTTCTTCATCCGCTCCTCGCCGATTCTTTGCAATGATTAGCCGCATCATATCGGCGCTTTTTCAAAAGCTGTTGCAACGCTGCAACAACGCTTGCCAGTGGCTTTCGTGGCTTCTAAGAGCGCAACATGCCAGAAAAGCTGAATAAAGAGCGCAAATGATCCTGTCGCGATACGAACGCATGGTCGCGCAGCGATATTTGCTGCCACATAAAGGCGAAGGCTTTATCTTCCTCGTTGCAAGCATCAGTCTGGTTGCGGTTGCGCTCGGAGTCGCGGCGCTAATCATCGTGATGAGCGTTATGAACGGCTTTCGCGCAGAGCTGTTTGACAAGATAGTTGGGCTCAACGGTCATGCCGTGGTTCAAGGCTATGGCGGGCGGTTGCAGGACTGGCGACAGGTGCTGGCCGACGTCAAGGCTACACCGGGTGTGACCGAGGCGACGCCGTTGATAGAACAGCCTTTACTCACCACCTACGAGGGTCGCGTCGAGGCCATACTGGCGCGCGGAATGTCGGTTGCGGATATCCTCGACAATGACACCCTCGACGGCAAAACGGTTGCTGGCGATTTGCGCCAATTGAACCCCAATGAGGATAAAGTCGCCATCGGTTCAAGGCTTGCACAAAATCTTGGAGTTCAGGTCGGACAGAATATCACGATCATCAACCCTGCAGGTCGCACAACTCCGTTCGGTACCG
>JANLSY010000032.1:0-3681 GCA_031362665.1 Sphingomonadales bacterium | reverse complement strand
TTCTGCTCGATACCTGCGCCGATACGATAGCCGTCGGCCGTCACGCCATTGTTATAGATCGTGCCAGCACCGTCGTCGAAACGGCTTTCGAACTTCGCATTGGTGTAACCGCCCTTGGCGTAAATCATCGTCGAAGGCGTAACGGCGAAACCAAAACGCGCGCCGACATATAGATCGCGGTCTGTTTTCAGCGCAAAGCTGTCACCGGTTGCAAGCACGTCGCTTGCGCGGCCCTTGACGTCAGAATCGGCGAATTCACCCTCAATACCGGCAATTACGCCGCCGAGTTGGAAGTCGTAACCAGCGGCGATACCGTACATGAGATCGCCGTCGCCTTCGCTGACATCGTCATAACCGATGATACCTTCGATGTGCGGGCCGGTGAACGGGGCTTCTTCCTGCGCGAAAGCAGGGGTGGCAAGTGCGGTGGAGAGGAGAGCCGCACCAATCAAAATCTTACGCATTTTTGGATTCCATTTATTGCTAAACTTACCCTGCAATCATTTGCAGGGCCGCAATAGAAACGGCCGGTTCCATCGGGGGTTTCATGAATATAAAATAACAAGCTGTTGTTACTTTATTATCACACCTTTTGCGGCGACCAGAGGAAATCGAGCGATGTTTCGCCGGTTAGCCGCCCATCGGCGCCAAACCGGCGCTCGACAATCTGTCCCCGCCCATCCCGATCCACCGCAACAACAGTACTGCAGCGTGTCCCGTAAATCGGGCTGCGGATAAATAGCGGATAGGCGTCGCGGTCGGGAACAGCTTCTTCAGAAAGCGTGTCGAGCAATCGTTCGGGATGATCTGAAATTTCGATCCACGCGGCCATTTGGTTTATCAACCGGTCTTTGCGTGGCCAGTGCTCGTCAGGGACCGCGTTAGACATGCCGTGAATGCCGCTAACCAGTGACTGGATGGAGGCAGTAGGCCGATTGGACAGATATTGGACGATATCGCCGTCGGTCACAATCAGGTTGAACGGGTTGAACCGGCCAACGTTATCCGGCGATCTCCCGTCGGCCAACCAGTCGGCTACCAAGGCACCTCTGGACAATTTGTCCGGATCGGGACCGTCGGTATTACGGATATTGGTAACGACCGCAAAACGCCCGCTTTCCGAAACCCCCATCCAGCTTCCGCCCGAAACCAGATCACGCCCGGCGATGATGCCCGATCCCTCGCCCCATCGCGCCAATGGAGCCGAGGCGCGTTCGTGATATTCATCGCGATTGCCTGCCACGACCAGCCGCCAGCGGGGATGGGCGTCAATTGCGATTGCCACGACGCACATTCAGTTCGACTCCGTGAGCGCACCGGCAAACGGCGTCACCATAGCTTGCGCGTCTTTCCAGTCGGCGGTCAGCCATTTATCTTGCTGTTCGGGTTCCAATATCAACGGCATGGCAAAAGCACCCGCTTGTCTTGGAAGCCCGCTGCTTGCCGTAACGAGTATTGCAAACACCGGCATATCGGTCAGATCGCGCCAGATCCCGGCCATCGCAAATATCGGCGCGTCGGCTATTCCGAACCAGTACGACTTGCCCTTGGCGCGCAACATGAAAGATGTTGCAGGGACAAGGCAACGAAGCTCGCTATGCCGCAAATTGCCGATCCAGAACGGGCTTTCCAAATTGCGTACGTTTGGCACCCAATTTACCTTGCCGTCTAGGCCAATGCCGCCCGGTGCCGGATAGCCCCAGACCATCGGGCGGATTACGCGCTGGCCGGTCTTTTGCGAACGGACTACGACGGGCGCGAATTCGCCTGGCGCAAGATCGCCTCCGCTCCAGGGGTCGGGACCCTGATGCGCCAAAAGTGAAGCGGCGATATCTTGTGATGGGGCGTCGAGACGGTAAGCGTGGGTCACCAACAATCGATGCCCGCACCGGAAGGACTTGGCAATCGCTAGGTGAAATCAGGAAATAATGTCCTGCGGGTTTTGACGGGATCAAGACCGTAATGCGAGGCGAGTGCGGCGCTGGCAAAATCCTCGAAGCGATGCGTCGGGCGCAGGTCGCGGCCTTCGAACAATTTGGCCAGCGAAAGCCCTGGCCAATCCGATTGAACCTTGCCACCGCCGGCCAGATTGCCGCCGAACAACATCGCCGCGCTGCCTGTGCCATGATCGGTGCCGCCGGTGCCGTTGAACGCGACTGTGCGCCCGAATTCAGTCGCCACCATCACAAGTGTATTATCCCATTCTGCCCCCAGATTGTCGCGCAATGCGGCAGCCAGCGCATCGACCTGCTTTAGCCCTGCAGTCAAGCGCCCTTTCTGTTGGAAATGCGTGTCCCAGCCATTGGTTTCGAGCATCACGACGCGCGCGCCATTGGGGCCGCTCATCAAGTCAGCGGTCAGCTTGCCGAGCGCAGCCCCGCCTTTCAGCGCCTCGTTCGCGGACACTCCTGCCATTGCTTCGGATGCGCGCGCACCTTCCCACAGTTTAGACAGTTGTGCATCTTCGGCATACAGCGTCGTCAATCGCTGCATCAGATCCGCATTGGCGTCTGGCAAGCGCGATGGCGCATAGCTTTTGGCAGCCACCGGCCCGCGCAATGCGAGCGGCACGGCGGGGGCGACTGCTATGGCATTGACTTCGGCCTTGGGCAACATCGTCAGCAGCCGCCCGATCCAGCCGTCATCGCGACCATAAGGGCGCGAAGCCCCCGATTCGAGCATGTTCTGCGCATCGAAATGCGAGCGTTCGCGATAGCCCGAAGCCAGCGCATGCACAAAACTTGCCTGTTTGGACGCAAACAACTTAGCGCTTTCCGCCATGGCCGGATGCAGCGCAAACATACCGTCCAGTTTTGCGCCGGAAAGTGACTCTTCGGCAAGATCGCCGCGCGCTCTTATGAAATCGGGGTCGCCGATCGGCGCGAGCGTCGCCAATCCGTCGGCTGCACCACGCTGGATAACAAAAATGAATTTCTTGGTTGTGCCGGATGCGGCCCATGTTAGGCTCGGAACAACAGTCACGCCAATGCCAGCCATGCCTGAGGCGATGAAGAAGCGGCGGTTCAACATGGCACTCATCTCCTCAAAAATTCGGGTGACAGCAGCATCAACGCCAGACCTTGCGAAGGGCTTTCGGCGCGGGCGATACTTTCCTGCGTGGTCTGACCTAATTGTTCCTGCAATATCAAAGGCGCTAGCGCACGCGCATCGACGCGGTTGGCACTGCGGTCGGCTAGCCGGTTCGCGATTTCCACCCGGCGCATTAGCGCTGCACCGCCTGCCCAGTTCTCGGTCGTATCGGCATAGCCAGAAGGTGATCCTGGCCGCCAAATCGGCTGGCCCAATTGCGCAAACATCCCCACAGCCTGCCGGTCCTTGCCCGGCAGATCGCGGATATTGAGCGCGCGTAGGGACGACAGCACCCAATCCCAAGGCGATTTGAACTTGGCCTGCTGTGGCGCCCAAGCCTCCGGCGCATCAATCAGCGCGCGATAGACAGTCGGCAAATCGCCGTTACTTTTCAAAAACGCCTGCTCGAGCCGCGCCACCAAAGTCGCGGGCGGGGTATCGGCAACGAAATGCTGCGCCAGTTTTGTTGCGATATGTTTGGCGGTCGCTGGATGCACCGCGAGATCGGACAATATGGCCTTTGCCTGGGCCGCGCCTTGTTGGCGATAGGTCCGACCGACAACCTGCCGGTCGCCGGGTTCATGACCTTCC
>JANLSY010000400.1:0-3343 GCA_031362665.1 Sphingomonadales bacterium | reverse complement strand
GCGATAAGGTTCGGTAACGCCGTGCAAGATGAGGTCATCCACCATCACGGCGAGATAGCTGTTGGCGCGGTCGATGGAAGGCATCTCGCGTCCCAATATCTTGGACGCCGCACCCATTCCGGCGATCAATCCCTGTGCTGCAGCCTCTTCATATCCGGTGGTGCCATTGATTTGCCCAGCACAATATAGGCCTTCAAAACCGCGCACCGACAATGTCGAATCTAGAGAGCGCTGATCAATATGGTCATATTCTACTGCATAGCCAGGGACCGCAATCTCACATTGTTCCAGCCCGGCCATCGACCGCACCATGGCTTGCTGGATGTCGGTGGGAAGGGACGTCGAAATACCGTTGGGATATACAAGATGGCTGTCCAGTCCCTCAGGTTCGAGAAATACCTGATGCCCATCGCGGTCGCCAAAGCGGAAGATCTTGTCCTCAATC
This sequence comes from Sphingomonadales bacterium, assembly GCA_031362665.1. Classification (GTDB taxonomy): domain Bacteria; phylum Pseudomonadota; class Alphaproteobacteria; order Sphingomonadales; family Sphingomonadaceae; genus Sphingorhabdus_B. The sequence goes on along the minus strand of JANLSY010000400.1, from coordinate 2,898 downwards.
GATGGACAATAGCGTGGTCCCTGCCCCGCAATGTCTCCACCAAATAACGGTGACCGGTTGAGGCCGCCACGGATAATGTCATGCGTCTTCGTGTTGGTTCGACTGATGGCGCAAAAAAGTTGCGGAACTGTTCGGCGCGCGTGCATTGCAGACATTGTCCAGTCGCCATCGTCAGACGACTGGGTTTCCAAAGCAGCCCAGTTGATTGTCCGTCCGTCGAGCCGGGGTGGTGTTCCGGTCTTTAGCCGCGCCATTGGAAGCCCTGCACCGCGAATTTGCTCGGCTAACTTCAACGCCGAAGATTCGCCAACCCGGCCACCTTCAAGCCGTTCTTCGCCACGGAACAACTTGCCACCCAGGAACGTGCCCGTTGCGAGTATAACGGCCGCAGCTTGAATGATCGTGCCATCGGCCAATTCCAGGCCTGCTATCCGATTCTCGCTGTTGGAAAAACAAAGCGCAGCCGCCTCGCCTTCGACAATATTAAGATTGCTTAACTCGCCGAGTTGCTGCTGGACCGACGCCTTGAACAACCGGCGGTCAGCTTGGATTCGCGGCCCCTGCACCGCTGCACCCTTCGAGGCGTTGAGCATGCGATAGTGAATCGCTGACTCATCAGCGGCGCGCCCAATTAGACCATCGAACGCGTCTACTTCTCGCACCAGATGGCCTTTGCCTAAGCCACCGATTGCGGGGTTGCACGACATTGCACCAATCGTGTGTCGGTCAAAGCTAACTAATGCCACGCGTGCGCCCATCCGGGCGGCTACCGCAGCCGCCTCGGTTCCCGCATGGCCGCCGCCGACAACGATGATGTCAAAATTCAAACTCATGTCGCGCGCATAGCGCAACCGGACATTCCGGTCAAAGCGGCGTAGAGTGTTTCACGTGAAACAGTTCACTTCCCAACACAGAACCGGCCAAACAGCATATCAAGCATATCCTCAGTATGCGCGCGACCGGTGAGAGCATCAAGCGACAGCCGCGCCTGTCGTAGATACTCTGCTACAATCAGCCAATCTGGAGAGTTTGACGCCTCCTTCAATGCTTGGGCGCAATCTTCCATCAATGTCCGCTGCCGCAGGTTAATCGCAAACCGATCCGGTGGCGGAAGCAGCGTTTTCGCAATGCTGATGATATGGCTAACAAGCCCATTCATGCCTTCTCCACTTAGCGCGGAAACACGAAATGCAGCAGCACGTTTGCCAGCATGCATTGCTTCGTCACATTTGGCATCTATTTCAACAAGTTGCGGGTGTTCGGGGCCCTCGCCTTCATCACCCAACCATAATATCATATCAGCGGAAGCCATAGCGATTCGGCTACGCTCCATTCCCATGGCCTCGATCGAGTCGTCGGTGGTGTCCCGCAGCCCTGCCGTATCTGTAAAAATAAAGGGAATGCCTTCCAGCGCAACGGGCACTTCAATCATGTCGCGCGTGGTGCCCGCAATGTCTGAAACAATCGCAGCCTCTCGTGCCACCAGCGCATTGAGCAATGTCGATTTGCCACTATTTGGTGGTCCGCCCAGCACAATGTGAAGCCCATCGCGCAACTTTTCCGCGGCTGGAGCGGCGAGCAATTCTACGATGGCGTCATGAAGCCCTATACAAGCATTTGATATTTTTATATTATCTTGTGTATCAACATCACCCTCGTCAGAAAAATCAAGCTCAGCTTCGGTCATGGCAGACAGGCGCAATACCTCCTGCCGCCACTCCTCAACTGCGGTACTAAAGGCGCCGCCCATCATTGCACTCGCCGCACGGCGTTGCCATTCGGTCTCTGCAGAAAGTAGATCGGCCAGACCTTCGGCTTCGTTGAGATCAATCCGGCCATTCAGGAATGCGCGCCGGGTAAACTCGCCAGGCTCCGCTCGGCGAAGGCCCGGCAAGCCTGCTAGAACAGCCTCAACGGCACGGACCACCGCACGCCCACCGTGGAGATGCAACTCAGCCAAATCCTCGCCGCTAGCACTTTGTGGCCCGGGGAATGTTAGTACCAGTGCATGGTCGAGCACATCACCATTTTCGGGATGCTTTAGCTCTGCCAAAGAAGCCCGACGCGGTTCAGGAGCGCGGCCCGCCAATGCGCGGACGGCGTCAAATGCTGCCGTCCCGCTTATCCGGATGATCGCAATCGCCGCTGGTGGCGCGCCGCTGGACAGCGCGAAGATCGTGTCAGCGGCGTTCATATTTTAGAATTATTTCTTATCCTTCGGGTTCAATCCGGAAAAGGCGGCCTTGGCACCGGTCTCGATCAGTTGCTGGAACAACTGGAGTCCCATTTGACCCATTGGCGCAATCTGTTTGCCGATTTCCTGCAGCTGTTCAATGCCGCCGGCACCTTTCATTAGCTTGGTTACATTCTCGACATAGGCTTCATTCGCTTTGGTCACATCCGGTAGGCCCAGAAGCGCCCTTGCCTCTTCGGGGGAGCAATCAATCTCGATATTCATCTTCATGGGACACGCCCTCCTCTTTGTCCTGTTGTTAGGGCACTATAATGACAAAGCCGAATCAAGCAAATGCCGTGAGAAGGAGCGAGAACATGGGTGAAATGGTCAAAATCAGTGCTTTGGGCGAAGACGCTATGTTCCCGGCTTATCTGGCAGTGCCAGCAGGCGTGGCATCGGCAGCGATTATTATCATACCAGAGATCTTCGGCGTAAATCAGGGCATAAGACAGAAATGCGACCAGTTGGCGGCCGGGGGTTATCTGGCGGTCGCGCCCGACATATTCTGGCGCTTCGCTCCGGGCGTCGAGCTTAATCCTGACATCGAAGCCCAGCTTCAGGAAGCTTTTGGCTATTTTGGTCAATATGAGCCCAATGACGGTGTAAAAGACATTGAGGCCACGATCCACGCCGTTCGAAGCGGTCTAGCGGGGCAAGCACCG
>JANLSY010000381.1:0-2352 GCA_031362665.1 Sphingomonadales bacterium | reverse complement strand
CTTATGTGCTCCGCCGCAAGCCTCTGGGCGTGCTGCTGCCGAGCGCGCATGCGGTTGATCGCGAGTATAAGGTGATTGCCGGGCTGCATCCGACCGGCTTTCCGGTCGCCAAACCTTACGGCCTGTGCACCGACGACAGCGTCATCGGCAGCTGGTTCTACATCATGGACATGGTCGAGGGCCGGACAATCTGGGACGGCGCGATGCCCGCCTCGAACCCCGCCGAACGCCGCGCCACCTATGAAGCGATGATCGACACGTTGGCTGCGCTTCACAATATCGATGTCGAAGCCGCAGGGCTGTCCGACTTTGGTAAGCCCGGCAATTATTTCGGGCGTCAGGTAGACCGTTGGACCAAGCAATATCGCGCGTCCGAAACCGAAGTGATGCCCGAAATGGAGCGTCTGATCGAATGGCTGCCCAAAACGTTGCCCGAGCAGACCCGCACCAGTGTCGTTCACGGCGATTACCGCATCGACAACATGATTTTCGATGCCAAACAACCGGTCGTGCGCGCGGTGCTCGATTGGGAGCTGTCAACTTTGGGCGATCCGCTCGCCGATTTTACGTATGTCGCGATGGCTTGGGTGACGCAAAATGAAGGCCGCTCCGGCGTCATGGACCTCGACCGCGTCGCGCTCGGCATTCCGGAGCTCAACACGATGGTCGAACGCTATTGCGCTGCGACGGGTCGCGACGGCGTACCTGATATGAACTGGTATTTCGCGTATAACTTCTTCCGGCTCGCAGGGATTATACAAGGCATCAAGAAACGCGTCATCGACGGCACCGCAAGTTCGTCACACGCCCAAGCCATGGCCGAGCGTGTTTTCCCGCTAGCTGAATCGGCCTGGAAATTTGCGGAAAAAGCAGGCGCCTGACGCCCGCCACATATTTGGAGAGTAAAATGTCGTTATTCGATTTGACCGGCAAGGTCGCCATTGTAACCGGCTCATCACGCGGTATCGGGCAAGCGATTGCCCAGGAGATGGCCGAACACGGCGCCAAGGTTGCGATCTCCAGCCGAAATATCGGACCATGCGAAGAGGTTGCTGCGGGCATCAACGCCAGACATCCCGGTGCCGCCATTGCGGTCGCGTCCAGCCTGTCATCGAAGGAGAGTCTGCAAAATCTCGTTGACGAAACGCGCAAAGCATTCGGCAAGGTCGATGTTCTGGTCTGCAACGCAGCATCGAACCCGCATTACGGCCCGATGGCGACTATTACCGACGAGCAACTCCGCAAAACTTTGGACCATAATATTGTTTCGCAGCACTGGCTGATCCAGATGGTTGCGCCCGAAATGATTGCCCGCAAATCGGGTTCGATCGTAATCGTCTCTTCAATTGGCGGCCTGCGCGGATCTTCAATCTTGGGTGCTTACGCGATTACCAAGGCCGCCGACATCCAGATGACCAAAAATCTGGCGCGCGAATATGGGCCGGATAATGTCCGTATAAACTCCATCGCACCGGGCCTCGTGAAAACCGACTTCGCCAAGGCATTGTGGGAAAATCCAGAGAATTTGAAGGCATCCACTTCCGGTGCAGCTTTGGGCCGTATCGGCGAACCGCGCGAAATTGCTGGGGCTGCTGTTTTCTTGGCATCGGACGCTTCGAGCTTTATGACCGGGCAGACAATTGTTGTGGACGGAGGCGTAGTGGTATGACCGGAGCATTGACGGGCAAAGTTGCCATCATCACTGGCGCAGGTTCCGGCATTGGCCGCGCGTCGGCGATCCGTTTTGCGGCAGAAGGGGCAAAGGTCGTCTTGGGCGACATGGCGGCGTCGGTCCATGATACCGCAGCGATGATCGGCGGGGCGGCGACCGCCGTTCAGATGGATGCAGGCGACGAGGGCGATGTTGCGGCGATTGTCGCGAAGGCACTCGAACTGCACGGCCATCTCGACATCGCGTTCGCCAACGCCGGTATCTCGGGCGGAATGGAGGGCATTTTCGACAACACCGTCGAAAATTTCACTCAAGTCCTGCGCGTCAATCTTATCGGCCCCTGGCTGATGGTCAAACATGCGGGCAAGGTCATGGCCGATGCCGGCAATGGCGGCTCGATCATCCTGACCGCCAGCGTCGCCGGCATCCGCTCGGGCGCAGGCGGCCCGCCTTATTCGGCATCGAAAGCGGGCGTCATCAACCTTGCCAAGGTCAGCGCGCAACAACTTTCGGGCACCAATGTCCGCTGCAACGCGATCTGCCCCGGCCTTACCGAAACCGGCATGACCAAGCCGACATTCGATTATGCCAAGGAAAAAGGCGTGACCGAGAAAATTGGTCGTCTAAACCCGCTTCGCCGCGGCGCTCAGCCCGAAGAACTCGCTAATGTCGCCCTGTTC
>JANLSY010000341.1:0-8049 GCA_031362665.1 Sphingomonadales bacterium | reverse complement strand
AGATGCCGCTGTTCCAGAAATAGTTGCCGGAGGCAAGATAGGATTTAGCGGTCGTCTCGTCCGGTTCAGCAATATGGCGGAATTTAATGCCAGTGCGCTCCGTGATCCATTCGTCCGATGTATCGACCCTTGCCGCGAGTTCGGCATTCGATACGCGGGTTCTAGGGAGCGCCGAGCCGGTGCCCTTAATAACCGCGCGAAGAGCGGGTTCGCTCACGCACTCACCCGTGCCAGATCCTGTGTGATGCGCGCGGTAATGTCTTCCTCGACCAGCCGCGCCGCAACTTCGACAGCATTGGCGACACCCTTGACCGTAGCACTGCCGTGGCTTTTGACGACCACACCGTTCAAGCCCATGAACACCGCGCCATTATGGTTATTGGGGTCAAGATGGTGGCGGAGTAACTCGGTCGCTGGACGCGACACTAGAAAACCGAATTTCGAGCGGATCGAGCTGGTAAAGGCGCGGCGCAGTAGGTCGGTTACGAAGCGCGCAGTGCCTTCGATGGATTTCAACGCAATATTTCCGGTAAAGCCGTCGCATACCACCACATCGCATTCGCCACGGTTGATCTTGTCGGCCTCGACAAAACCTTGGAAATCCATGTGCAGCCCGGTCGCATCGCGCAAATGTTGCGCAGCATCGCGCAATTCGTCGGTGCCCTTCATTTCTTCGGTGCCGATGTTCAGCAGGCGCACACGCGGACGGTCGAAACCGAAAATAATGCGCGAGTAAGCTGCGCCCATCACCGCGAACTGGACGAGGTTCTTCGCCTCGCACTCGGTATTTGCACCAAGGTCAAGCATGACGACGTCGGTATCTTCGAGCGTGGGGAGTAATGCCGCCAGAGCGGGCCGGTCGATTCCCGGCATCGTGCGCAACGCCAATTTGGCAGTGGCCATTAGCGCGCCGGTATTGCCTGCGCTCACCGCCGCGCTGGCATCCCCCGCCTTCACTGCGTTGATTGCCATGCCCATCGAGCTGGTTTTGGATTTGCGAAGCGCGGCGCTGACCTTGTCGTCAGCGGTGACAACATCATCGGCGTGCATGATTTCAGATGCAGCGCGCAAATTGGGGTGATTTTCAAGTGCGGCCTTGATCCGCACTTCGTCGCCAACCAGCAGGAATTTGAAACTATCATGCCGGTGCCGTGCCAAAGCTGCGCCTGCGACCATCACAGGCACGCCTTCATCGCCGCCCATCGCGTCAATGGCGATACGCGGTTTCAATGACACCAGCTATTCTCCCGGTAAAGGATTAGGCGACTGCAACCACTTCGCGGCCGTTATAATGGCCACAGGCGTCGCACAAATGGTGCGGACGCTTCAGTTCGCCACAGTTGGAGCATTCTTGATATGCCGCAGGCGTAAGCGAATCATGGCTACGACGCATACCGCGGCGTGAAGGGGATGTTTTTCTTTTGGGGACAGCCATCTCGGCACCTGTTCCATTTCAAAATCAATAAGTTCTAGGACATATTAGGCAAAAAGGTCGGTGCTGGCAAGCAATCGCCAGAATCGGCCTTCGAAACCCGAACATGTCCGTGTGAGCGGCGCGCTATACCGCTTTTTCTACGCTTTGCAACCATAGAGATAGCAGCTAGACGACGCGCAACAACAGGGAGAGAATATATGTTGAGTTTACCCGTTACCCTTACCATCGCGGCGGGCGCCGCCCTCGTCAACATCTGGCTGATGGTCCGTTGCGGTCAGGCGCGGACGAAGGAAAGCGTGTCGATTGGCGATGGCGGCAACGAATTTGTCATCCGCCGTATGCGCGCGCACGCCAACTTTGTCGAAAGCGCACCGTTCGTGTTGATTCTGATCGCAGCGCTGGAGGCCAGCGACGGCACCAACAACTGGCTGTGGGGTCTGGGTATCGTTTACATCGTTGGTCGGTTGGCACATGGCTTAGGCATGGATGGCGGTGCATTCGGCAAAGGCCGCATGGTGGGTACGTTGACCACCATGATCACGTTGCTGGGCCTAGCAGGCTGGGCGTTGTGGAAGGTTTACGCAGCGGTGCTCTAACGCGCCAACAACACGTCATCGGCAACAAATGCGTTATGTTGCCGCTCGTATCCAAACTTGCTGGTGGGACCGTGGCCGGGGATGAAAGTGACATCATCCCCGAGCGGCCATAGTTTCGTTGTGATTGCGTTGATCAGGTCGGCATGGTTGCCACGCGGAAAATCGGTACGACCGATTGAGCCCTGAAACAGCACATCGCCTACAATCGCAAGGCGGCTTGGGCCGTGGTAGAAAACGACATGTCCAGGGGTGTGGCCTGGACAGTGGATCACGTCGAGCGTCAGATTGCCGACAGTAACAGTATCGCCATCCTCGAGCCAGCGGTCCGGCTCGAACGTGTGCGCCTCCATCCCCCAGCGCGGGCCGTCATCATCGAGCTGCGCAATCCAGAAGCGATCTTCCTCCTGCGGCCCTTCGATCTTCAACCCCAGTTCTTTCGCCAACATCCCCGCCTGCCCGCAATGGTCGAGATGGCCGTGAGTAACGAGCAGCTTTTCTAGCTCGACCCCGGTCTGCGCCACGGCTGCCTTCAATTTATCAAGATCCCCGCCTGGATCGACCAAGGCACCCTTGTTGGTTTCGGTACACCAGAACAAGGTGCAGTTTTGCTGCAAAGGCGTGACCGGAATGATCGCGGCCTTTAAAGGTGGTTGCTTGTTTAACATAGAAGTGACGTTGGACATGGGTGTCATGTGGCAAGGATTAGCCGCAAGGACAAGTGTCAGGCGTCGAATTGCAAACTGGCCAAGCGCGCGTAGAGTCCACCTGCCGCGCTCAGTTTGATGTGATCGCCTTCTTCCACGATTCGTCCTTGATCCATCACGATAATTCGATCGGCAGACCTTACAGTTGCCAGCCGGTGCGCGATGACGATGGTCGTGCGATCCTTCATTAAATGGTCGAGCGCGTCCTGCACCAGCCGTTCGCTCTCGGCATCCAGCGCGCTCGTGGCCTCGTCGAGCAGCAATATCGGTGCCTTTCTGAGCACCGCACGGGCGATGGCGATTCGCTGCCGCTGTCCGCCCGAAAGTCGTGCCCCGCTTTCGCCCAAATAGGTGTCGAGCCCCTGCGGCAACGCGCGCAGAAAATTCGCTGCATTGGCCTGCTCAGCCGCATGCCAGATCGCATCGTCGTCGGCGAGCCAGTTGCCATAACGCAAATTATCGCGCGCCGAGGAGGCAAACAGCACAGTTTCTTGCGGCACATACGCCATCCGTGCGCGAATTTCAGCCGGATCTGCGCTGGTCAGGGCGACGCCATCGATACGGATTGCGCCGCTTTCGGGGTCGTAGAAACGCTGCGCGAGCTGGAACAAGGTCGATTTGCCTGCACCTGACGGGCCCACGACCGCAACCGTCTCACCCGGGTTGACCTTCAGGCTAAAACTTTCGAGTGCCGATATTTCGGGCCGGGTGGGATAGCGAAAGCCCACATTTTGGAATTCAAGCTGGCCGCGCGGCGGCTGAGGCAGTGAAATCGGCTTGGCGGGCGGGGCGATGTCAGGCTCCGCAGCGAGCAGTTCGGCAAGCCGTCCGGATGCACCAGCCCCGCGCACAAGGTCGCCATAGACTTCGGTTAGCGCCCCGAACGCTCCGGCTACAAGGCCGCCGGTAAGGACAAACGCCGCAATCGTGCCTCCTGTCAGTCGCCCCTCTATGACATCGATCGCGCCTTTCCACATGAGCAGCGTGATTGCGCTGAAAATAAGCGCCATCACAATTGCGGTCATGAACGCGCGTAAGCGGATACGCTTTTTGGCGGTCGCAAAGGTCGCTTCCACGCTGCCGCTAAAACGTTCACCCTCACGGCTTTCCTGCCCGAATGCTTGGACGATTCGCATTGCACCCAGCGTTTCAGACACCATCGCGCCGACATCGGCAATCCGGTCCTGACTGGCGCGCGAGGCTGACTGGAGCTTGCGCCCAATGAACACGATCGGGATGACGATGACGGGTATCGCAATCAGCAAACCGATGGCCAGTTGCGGTGCCAGCGTGAAGAGATAAACGACGCCGCCGATTCCCATCACGATATTACGCAGCGCGACCGAAACAGTTGTTCCAACCACCTGCTCGATAACGGCGGTATCGCTGGTCATCCGGCTGGCAATTTCTGCTGGGCGGTTATGTTCGAAGAATGCGGGGCTTTGGCGCAAGAGATTGCGGTTCACTGCAAGCCTGATGTCCGCAACGGTTCGCTCACCCAGCCAGGATACAAAATAAAAGCGGAATGCAGTTGCCACCGCCATAACGCCAACGATCAGCAGCAGATATTCAAACCAGCGCGCGATATCGTCCGGGTTTCCGCCAGCCGCAAAGCCGCGGTCAATCACGAGCCGGAAGCCCGCAGGGATAGCCAACGTCGCCAACGCCGCAACAGTCAACGCCAACAACGCAAGCATGATCTGTCTCGGGTAGGCTGAGGTATGCCGCCACACCATCCGCAGATTGCCGAGCTTTTTGCCGCCTTCGGGCAACGGTGCGGGTGGCTTGTCGCTTTGAACCCGAACTTGCTCAACGCTTTTCAAATCGGCCGATATATCGTTCATGCAGAGCCGCCTAGCAGTGCGCAGGCATGGCGACAATTAAAGACCGCAATCGACTGTAACTTTTCATGGTGCAATGCACAATTAACGCTTATGAATGTTGATAATTAGATCTGGCGCATGTCCGGATATGTGAGATTTCAGGAGCATATGATGCTGTACACAGGTTATGATATCCAGCGCAGCTGGCTTGCAGGCGCAGGATGGATTGCGCAAAAGCAGGCCGATTGGTTGAACAACTTCACAAATGGGCCGTTTAATTACGGCGGGCTGGCCCCGGTCGCTGCATCCGCGCTTGATGTGTTCGCGCATTCGGTTCTGCCCCGTGGCAAGCCAGCCTTTGGGTTGGATTTCGTCGATATCGACGGCAAGCACTTACCTGTCACGGAAGTCAACGAAGCGCGGAAACCCTTCGGCCAGCTGAAGCATTTCGTTTACGAAGGCAGCACGAACAAACCAAAGCTGCTGATTTGCGCGCCGATGTCGGGCCATTTTGCCACACTGCTTCGCGGCACCGTCGAGCGGATGCTACCTACGCATGATGTCTACATTACCGACTGGAAAGATGCACGCGACGTGCCGCTGACCGGCGGCGGCTTCGATCTGGAAAGCTATATCGATTATCTCATCGAGTGGCTCGAATTCATTGGACCAGACGCAGGCGGTCGCGGTGCGCATATGCTTGCCGTGTGCCAGCCGTCGGTTCCGGCCTATGCGGCTGCCGCCATTATGAGCGCGAATGATCATCCATTGCGTCCGCGCACCCTTACCATGATGGGCGGGCCAATTGACACGCGTGAAGCACCCACGGCGGTGAACAACCACGCAACGCGTCGTCCGCACGACTGGTTTGTCCAGAACGTAATCGCGACTGTGCCGCCTTATTACAAAGGCTCCGGCCGGCGCGTATATCCGGGTTTCCTTCAGCTTTCCGGCTTCATGTCGATGAATCTTGGCAATCACATGATTAGCCACTGGTCGATGTTCTCGGATCTGGTCGAGGGTGACGGTGAAAGCGCTGATCGGCATAAGGATTTCTATGACGAATATCGTGCCGTATGCGACATGACTGCCGAATTTTATTTGCAGACCGTCGATACGGTGTTTCAGCGGCATTTGTTGCCGAAGGGCGAGTTCAACTATCGCGGCAAGCTCGTCGATCCCGGCGCGATCAAGGACATCGCCATCCTGGCGATTGAGGGCGAACGCGACGATATCAGCGGTCTGGGTCAGACCAAGGCTGCGCTAAAGGTCGCGACCGGTTTGCCCGATAAGTTGAAGAAATACCACATGGCCCCCGAAGTCGGCCATTATGGTATTTTCAACGGTAGCAAATGGCGCGAGAAGATTGCACCTGTGGTCGAGGACTGGATTATTACGCACAACGGCTAGGTTCCTCAAACAATCCACCACATCAGGATGGTGGCTGCTGCGGCAAGCCAAATCAGCAAAATGACCCCAGCAGCGATCTTGCTAACCGGTCGCTGGCTGGCAATTTCTGCCAACGCCATGTTGCGCGCATATAAAGCATCGGGAATCATCCGGCGCAGCAGCCACAGGCCGAGTGGTATCAGCAATGCGTCGTCGAGAAGGCCAATCACCGGAATAAAATCGGGGATCAAATCGATCGGCGACAACGCATAACCTGCAACGATGAACGCGAATACGCGCGGGCCCATGCCCAGCTCGGGATCGCGGGCGCATAGCCAGACGGCATGTCCGTGAACGCGGAGATTATGGGCTATGTCCTTCAAGAATTTCATGCCATGTCATATAGATGGGGTTACGCATAACCGCTACAGTCGAACGCTGGCCGGTCGCCGGGCAGTTCGTCATCGCGCGCGGCGCGAAGACTTTTGTCGATGTGCTGGTGGTTGCAGTGACAGATGGCCTGCATATCGGCTATGGCGAAGGTACCGCAATCTATTATCAAGGCGAAACCGCTGAAAGCTGCATTGGGCAGGTGGAGCGGAGCATCGATCAACTGGAGATCTTGGCCGCTGCCGAAGCGCGCGCCTTGGCACAAACGCTCTTGCAACCGGGTGCGGCGCGAAACGCGATCGATTGTGCGCTTTGGGACTTGGAAGCCAAAATATCCGGCAGACCATTGTGGGAACTGGTTGGAATGACGTCTGCGCCTAAGCCTTTACAAACCGCGTTCACCATCTCACTCGGTGAGGCTTCAGCGATGGAGGCCTATGCGGCCAAGGCGGCTGCAAAAGGATATCGGCTGCTGAAGCTGAAGTTGACCGGCAACGGTGATCGTGACCGCGTTGCCGCCGTCCGGGCAGGTGCCCCCGACGCGCGCCTGATTGTCGATGCCAATGAAAGTTGGGGCAATCTGGACATCGCGGTCGAAGCCAGCGTTCTGGCTGAACTTGGCGTCGAAATGATTGAGCAGCCGGTTCCGCAGGGCCATGACGCAAAGCTTGTTGGCATTAATTCGCCACTTCCCATTCTTGCCGACGAAAGTTGTCACAGCGCTGCAGATGTCGCGCGCCTCGCACCTTATTATGATGGGATCAATATCAAACTCGACAAGTCAGGTGGCCTCACCGAGGCAATCAAAATTGCTGACGCGGCGAGGGCTGCCGGAATGAAGTCCATGGTCGGCTGCATGCTGTCTACAAGCCTCGGCATCGCTCCGGCTTTTCTTGTCGCGCAATTAGCCGATTGGGTAGATCTCGACGGACCGGCGCTGCTTGCCGAGGATCGCCCCAGTGGTTTCAGCTTTGCGGACGGGAACATCATCCCGCCCGCAAATTTGCTATAGCGTCACCTCCGCCACTTTGTCCTTATAATCTTCTGTCGGGCCAATCCCGAGAAGCATCTTGATACCGGCGACCATGCTGGATGCATCGATCCAGATTTCAGCGCTTTCGGGGTCCAAGCGGATCAGCGCCAGTTTCGGATCGTCCTTGCCTCCCTCATACCAGGCAGCGACAAAGCGGTTCCATAATCGTTCTATCACCGCACGGTCATGTGACTGCGACAAATCGCCATGGATGGTCGCCCAAACATCATGCCCCTTCGACGCAAAATGCGCCATCGCGCGCGCGCCAGAGCCGATATCCTGATAAAGCTGGCTGCCGGTAGACGTAAAAAACCAGATAGGACCGCTATAGAGGTTGCCGTGCAGACCTTCATCATCAAGCTGCGCAGTCATTGGTCGGGCATGGCCATCTTCGCCGTTGGCGAGCCCCAAGAACATCGTGCGGTCGGACTTCAGGGCTTTCCAGAATTTTTCTTTGATTTCGGTTTCGTTCGTCATTTTTGTCTCCTTTGGGGTGCAAAGGAAACAAGCTAGACGCGATGGTGTTCCGGATGGTCCGGGCTGAACGCTGAACGCTCAGCCTTAGAATGCATCTAAAACTTCGATCTCCGGCGCTGCTGCGAGACACGGTGCCAACTTCGGTCCAGCCGCAACAAAGTAATCCGTTTTGCCGTGCGCGTCCAAAGCTGCTTGATCGACA
>JANLSY010000309.1:0-2078 GCA_031362665.1 Sphingomonadales bacterium | reverse complement strand
CCAAGTCTATCGGGGCTTTTACTGGTAACGTTTCATCCTCCCGGAACGTGACCATGTAAAGCTGGGCCGTCGGAGCAATCCGGCGGCCCTTTGCTTTTGCAGCGGCGCGGGCTAGTTATGCAGGATGAATATCGTCTTCGTTCTCTTCGACAATGTGACACAACTCGATTTTGCCGGGCCGGTGCAGTTCCTCTCACGCATGCCCGGTGCCAAGATCTTTGTTGCATCCAAAGGCGGCAATGCCGTCACCACCGACTGCGGCTTTTCGATCTTGCCAACCACCAGCTTCGCCAATTGCCCACAAGCTGATATCATTTGCGTTCCCGGCGGACATGGCGTGCGCGAGGCAATTTCTGACAGCGCCCTAGTCGATTTCGTGCGCAACCAAGCCAAAGGCGCAACCTGGATAACCAGCGTGTGCACTGGCGCATTCATTCTCGGCGCCGCAGGGCTATTGCGGGATAAGCGCGCGACCTGCCATTGGGGATATACACATTTGCTGCCGTTGTTCGGGGCCACACACGAAGCCGCCCGCGTGGTCCGCGACGGTAATCTGGTTACCGCAGGCGGTGTCACTTCGGGTATCGATTTTGCACTCGAACTGATTGCAATGATTTCTGGCGAAGAAGCTGCGCGAACCATCCAGCTTGCACTCGAATATGATCCGGCACCGCCATTTACTGGTGGCACACCCGATACCGCACCCGAACAAATTCTCTTCAACCTGCGCGAGCGAGTCTATGAAAATGCCGCAACCCAGATGGAAGCTGCCATCCGCGACATAGTTTAACTCATCAGTTAAATTCACGCTGGACGCGCTCCGCAGTTCGGAATAGCCTCTCCGCCGGGAGAGAGCATTATGACAATGAAGCGTTGGCTGATCGCCGCAGCGGCAGGCGCCGTGATAATCACGGGTTCGTGCAAAAAGGTTGATGGCCCAAGCGAGGTTCCGGCCTTTGCCGCCATCGACGGCGAGTATCTGAAAACAGGCGGCGATGGCTCGAACTGGGCGATGACCGGTTTCAGTTATGACGAGCAACGCCATAGCCCCCTGACGCAGATTAACGACGGCAATGTAAAAGATCTCGGCATCGCCTGGTTCGCCGACCTCCCTGATGCGCGCGGTCAGGAAGCGACGCCCGTCGTGGTCGATGGCAAGATGTTCGTGTCGACGGCTTGGTCCAAAGTATTTGCTTATGATGCCAAAACCGGCAAACCGTTATGGAGTTTCGACCCGCAAGTCGACAAAGCGCGCGGTGTCAAAGCCTGCTGCGACGTCGTGAATCGTGGCGTTGCGTTCTGGAAGGGCAGTGTCTTCGTTGGCACAATCGACGGCCGCCTGATTTCGCTCGACGCCGCGACCGGCAAGCAATTGTGGAGCGCCCAGACGCTCGATCTCAAGTCCAACGGCACGATTACCGGCGTACCGCGAGTCGTGAAGGACAAGGTCGTGATTGGCTTCGGTGGCGCAGAGTTCGGCGCTCGCGGCTATGTCACTGCCTATGATGCGGCAACCGGCGAACAGGCGTGGCGTTTCTACACCACGCCAAACCCCAAGGGCGAGCCGGACAATGCGGCAAGCGACGAAATCCTGAAAACCGCTGCAACCTCCACCTGGAGCAGCAAACCTAAAAAGGGAGACTGGCGCGAAAGCGGTGGTGGCGGGACGGTGTGGGACGCGATTGTCTATGACGCCGAACTCGACCAGCTTTATCTGGGCGTCGGCAATGGCAATCCTTGGAACCACGGCATCCGTTCGAACGGCGAAGGTGATAATCTGTTCCTGTCGTCGGTCGTCGCGCTGAAACCCGACACCGGCGAATATGTCTGGCACTATCAGGAAACCCCGGCGGAAAGCTGGGACTATACCGCGACGCAGCCGATTATCCTTGCGACCGAAGAACGCGGCGGAAAGCCAGTCAAGGTTCTCTATCACGCCCCGAAAAACGGCTTTTTCTTCACCATCGACCGGGTCAGCGGCAAGATGCTGTCGGCCAATCCCTTTATCGACGGGATCACTTGGGCGTCGGGCTACGACATGAAAACCGGCCGCCCCATAGAGAAGCCTGAAGCGCGCT
>JANLSY010000271.1:0-2704 GCA_031362665.1 Sphingomonadales bacterium | reverse complement strand
GCGCTCGGCGCGGTTGGTGCAGCACTATTTTACGGCGATGCGATTATCACACCTGCTTTGTCGGTGCTGTCGGCGGTCGAGGGCACCAAGACGATACCCGGCATCGGCGATAATATCTCCCAACAGACCATTATCAACATTACGTTGGTGATTATGATCGCGCTGTTCGCCATCCAGTTTCGTGGAACGGCACTGGTATCCAAGCTGTTCGGCCCGATTTGCGTCGTCTGGTTTGTCGCCATCGGCGGGCTCGGCCTGATGCATATATCGGATTATCCCGGCATATTGGGCGCATTATCGCCGCATCATGCGGTGTCTTTTCTGACCAGCAACGGAATGATTGGTCTCATCGTGCTGGGCTCGGTGTTCCTGACCGTTACCGGTGCCGAAGCGCTGACCGCCGACATGGGCCATTTCGGGCGTTTCCCGATCCGTTTGGGCTGGTTCCTGCTCGTGTTCCCCGCGCTTAGCCTTAATTATTTCGGACAAGGCGCGTTCGCGATGGCCGCGTTGGAGCAAGCCCGGGCAGCAGGCATTCCTCTCGAAACGCAGGACTGGTTCTTCCTGATGTCGCCCGAAGCGCTGCGCGTGCCGATGATCATACTGGCAGGTCTTGCTACGATCATCGCCAGCCAAGCCGTCATCACCGGCGCCTATTCGCTGACTCAACAGGCGATCCAGCTCGGCCTGTTGCCGCGCATGAAGATTGTGCAGACATCGCCGGGCAGTGCAGGGCAAATCTATATCCCGGCAATCAACTGGATGCTGTTGTTCGGTGTCTGGTTGCTCGTTATTCAGTTCCGCAGCTCATCGGCGATGGCTTCGGCTTATGGCATCGCGGTGACCGGCACGATGGTGGTCACGACCTGCTTGGCATTCGTGGTCGTCCACAAGCTTTGGAAATGGAGCATGGCGAAGTCGCTGCTCGTGATCGTTCCGTTTCTTGTCATCGACCTCATCTTTTTCGGCGCGAACATATTGCGCGTGGTCGATGGCGGCTGGGTGCCATTGGCGGTCGGCGCATTCATCTGCCTGCTGATCTGGATCTGGGTGCGCGGCAAGCGGCTCATCGACACCAAGGAGAACGAAGGCGCGATGACGCTGGCTGAGTTGGGCAAGTCGCTCGCCAAGAGCAAGATTGCGCGGGTCGAGGGTACAGCGGTCTACCTGACTGCCAATCCCGAAGGCGTGCCGGGTACAATCCTGCATAACCTGAAACACAACCGGGTGTTGCATGAACGGAATCTGGTACTCACGGTACGCACCGCCGGCGTTCCGCATGTGCCAGAAGATGAACGTGTCGCGTTTGAAAAGGTCGACAAGAATTTCGCCCGTGTCACCCTGCGCTACGGCTTCATGGACTCGCCCGATGTACCTAATGACCTAGCCCGCGCCATCCCGAAAAAGGATAAGCCGCTCAACGAAATGCAGACCAGCTATTTCGTCGGGTGCAACGTGCTGACCGCATCGAAGGATGAAGGGCTGCCGTTCTGGCAGGATTTGATCCTCATCTTCCTGCAGCGCAACGCCTATAATCCGGCGGAGTTTTTCCACATTCCATCGAACCGGATCGTGGCGCTTGGCGGGCAGGTTGTGGTTTGAAGCATTAGAGGCTGGTGGGGAAACTCACCGGCCTTTTCTTTTTGCTGCATTGTGTTATATAGATAATACAGTTCGAGTAAAGGAGACGACGATGATCCAGCATTGGAAAACAATCGCGGGCATAAGTGCAGCGATGATCGTCGTGCATGTCGTCAACCTGTTTACCGGTGGCTACCTCTCTAATTTCGGCATTGAGCCGCGGCAAATAGGTGATGCGTATACCATCGCGAGTGCGCCGTTCATCCACGCCGACGTCGCGCATCTGGGGAGCAACCTTGCGGCCTTCGTGGTGCTGGGTTCGCTCGTCATGCTTCAGGGCCTGCGCTACTTTGTGAAGGCAAGCGCCGTAATCATACTGCTTGGCGGCGCGCTCGTTTGGCTATTCGGACGCCCCGGCGATCATATTGGCGCGAGTGGCTGGATTTTCGGACTGTGGAGCCTCGTTATCGCTTTGGCATGGTTCGACCGCAGCCCGCGCAATATCGCCATCGCGCTGGCGGTGGTGTTTTTCTACGGCGGCATGGTGTTCGGCGTGCTGCCGACGCAGGGTTATATCTCGTTTGAATCGCATTTGTTCGGCGCGATTGCGGGTATATTTGCGGCATTCACTCTGGCGAAAAAGCCTGCAGTCGAAATTCTCGCACCGGTGCGGCAGAACGAACTGAAATTCTGGGCGCAGGATAAAGTACGCTAGTCGCGTCGCAACTGATGTCACGTTTGATCCTGTTCAATAAACCCTTTGGGGTGCTGCCGCAATTTACCGACAAGGGCACGGAGGGCTCGCCGCGCCCGACGCTGTCTGATTATGTCGATGTACCCGGCGTGTATCCGGCAGGGCGGCTCGATATGGACAGTGAAGGGCTGATGCTGCTCACTGACGACGGGCGGTTGCAGGCGCGGATATCTGACCCGAAGTTCAAGATGCCCAAAAACTATCTGGTGCAGGTCGAGGGCGAGGCGACCGACGAGGCGCTCGCGGCGTTGCGAAATGGTGTGCGGTTGAAGGACGGTATGACCTTACCCGCCGACGCCGAGCGTATTGCAGACCCCGAATTGTGGCCACGCGACCCGCCAATACGCGTACGGTTGAGCGTGCCTGATA
>JANLSY010000265.1:0-6459 GCA_031362665.1 Sphingomonadales bacterium | reverse complement strand
AAACGCGCGAACAGCTTCTGAAACTGACAGATTCCTTGCGCAATTTGCATGGTCGCGATGATGTTGCGATCACGATTGATCAGGAAGGCGGCCGTGTCGCCAGAATGGCGCCGCCAGTCTGGCCCAAATTTCCAGCAGGTGGTGCGTTCGATGCACTTTACGACCTTGCGCCGATGACCGCGATTGAAGCGGCACGGGTCAATGGCGAAGCATTGGCGCTTATGCTCGGAGAGGTTGGCATTACCGTGAACTTGCAACCCTTGCTCGACGTTCGCGTGCCGGAAACCCATTCGGCGATCGGTGATCGTGCTTTAGGTAGCGAGCCTTTGCGCGTGGCGGCGTTGGGTAGAGCAATTCTTGATGGACTAACTAAAGGCGGGGTCGTCGGCGTAATCAAACATATGCCTGGCCATGGTCGATCAACGGTCGATAGCCATCATGATTTACCGCATGTCAGCGCTACAAGAGAAGAACTGGAGCAAGACATTGCGCCGTTCAAGAGTCTCGCCAATGCAATGATGGGGATGACCGCGCATCTGGTTTACGAAGCATGGGATCCCGAACACCCGGCTACGATGTCTCCCGTGGTTATCAAAGATATCATTCGCGGGGAAATCGGCTTTGACGGCCTGCTAATGAGCGATGATCTAGATATGAAGGCGTTATCGGGCGATGTTCCGACCCGGGCTCGGGATTGCGTCGTCGCCGGTTGTGATGTGGCGCTCAATTGCTGGGGCCGTTTTGAAGAAATGGTGCGGATTTGCGAACTATTGCCAGAGATAACGGATATCGCGCGGCAGCGGCTTGATCGGGCGATGGCGGGTTCGAAAATCAGCTTTGACGGAGATCGGATGGCTAGTCTTATCGACAAGCGCGACCGGTTGTTGGCGCTGACCGACACAGGCGCGAAGCTCACCCATGGTGCGACCGGTGCGGCATGAGCGACGATCTGCTCTTCGACGACGTCGATTTGCGTTTAGAGTCTGACAGCCATCATCTAGATGTGCTGACGATCGATATCGACGGCTGGGAAGGTCCACTCGACCTACTTCTGACGCTAGCGCGCAATCAGAAGGTTGATTTGCGGCAGATTTCGATCCTCGCCTTAGTCGAGCAATATCTCGTATTCATCGACGAAGCGCGGGCATTGAAGCTTGAATTGGCTGCCGATTATCTGGTCATGGCAGCGTGGCTCGCGTACCTGAAATCGGCACTGCTGCTGCCTAAAGACCCGACCATCGATCCTTCGCCAGAGGAGCTGGCGCTACGGCTACAACTGCGGCTGGAGCGGTTGAACGCTATGCGTGAAAGCGGTGCCCGCTTGATGGCGCGGGATCGCATTGGCCGCGATGTGTTCCTGCGCGGCGATCCCGAAGGCCTGCGAGTCGTCAAGGCACGGGCGTGGGATTGCGATTATTTCGAGCTAATTACCGCCTACGGCCAGGTCAAGGCGCGGACTCAGCCGGTGCTGCATGTGGTCAAGCGGCGGCAGGTGATGACGCTTGAGGAGGCGCTTGAGCGGGTCTCGGCTATGATCGGCCGGGCGGTCGATTGGACCGCGATTGAGGCATTCCTGCCTGACTTTGCCGAGCCTGCGTTGCGGAAATCGGCGCTGGCGTCGAGCTTTGTCGCCGCGTTGGAGCTTGCCAAGCGCGGTACGATCGATTTGCAGCAGGAAGACAGTTTTGGCCCTCTGATGGTGAGGATGAAAGCATGATGATCGAACAGGATCCCGACGTCCGCGCTGTGGAGGCGGCTTTGTTTGCCGCAGAACAGCCGATGACGGTAGAGCAAATCCGCAACTATGTGGGCGACAGCGTTGACGTTTCGACTGCCCTGGAAAAACTCGCCGAACATTATGACGGTCGGGGTGTCGAACTCGTCCAGCGCGGCAAGGCCTGGCACTTCCAGACCGCCGCCGATCTGGCGCACCTATTGCGCCGCGAGCGCGAGGAAAGCCGTAAGTTAAGCCGCGCGGCGGTGGAAACGCTGGCGATCATCGCCTATCACGAACCGGTCAGCCGTGCCGAAATCGAAGCAATTCGCGGCGTGCAGATTTCGAAGGGCACGCTCGACGTGCTGATGGAGGCGGGCTGGGTTCGGCCGGCGGGTCGGCGTGAAGTGCCGGGGCGGCCACTGATTTACGCAACGACACCGGGGTTCCTGACGCATTTCGGGCTAACCTCGCGTAAAGACTTACCCGGTATCGATGATTTGAAGGCTGCCGGATTGCTAGACCCCATCGATATGGCTTTGGGTGACATGCAATTCGGTGAAGAAAATGACGGTGAACTGGAAATTGCCGACAGCGATGATTAAGTGCTATATACAGATAAAGCGGCAACCTGCCGCGTCAGGAGTATGAAATGGGTGGTTTAAGCATCTGGCATTGGCTCATCGTTGGCATTTTGGTGCTGCTACTTTTCGGCAAAGGCCGCTTTTCCGACATGATGGGCGATGTTGCCAAGGGCATCAAAAGCTTCAAAAAGGGCATGTCCGAAGACGACGACGCGACAAAGACGCCGCCGCAAATCGGTTCGACTTCAGTAATCGACGCGGAAAAGCAGACCGACAAGACGCAAGGCTGACCTAAATGAACGCGGCGGTCTTTTCGCTCCCCGACGCGGGAGCATTCGATGTTTGACGTCGCGTCGTCAGAATTCTTGCTCGTAGTTCTGGTCGCGTTACTCGTAATCGGGCCGAAAGATCTACCAAAGGTTCTGCGCGTGGTCGGCAAGTGGGTCGGCAAGGCGCGCGGTGTTGCGGCGCAGTTCCGATCTGGCTTTGATGAAATGGTCCGCCAGTCGGAGCTGGAAGAGCTTGAAAAAAAGTGGAAGGCCGAGAACGAGCGCATAATGCGCGAGCATCCCGCCGACGTCCGCGCAGATGTTGTCGGTGACGAAATGCGGCCTTTGGAACCTGAACTACCGATAGAACCAGCGCCTGCGGCAGAGGCGCCAGCAAAGACATGAGCGAGATCGACGACAGCAAAATGCCTTTGCTCGATCATTTGATCGAATTGCGATCGCGCCTGCTATGGAGCTTTCTTGCGCTCGCAATAGCCTTTGGCGTCAGCATTTATTTTGCACGGCCGATATTTGGCTTTCTGGTCCAGCCATTGCTGGCATCGGGACAGACGAAATTGATATACACCGCCATTTTCGAAGCCTTTTTTGTCGAGATAAAGGTCGCGTTTTTCGCTGCAGCATTTTTCTCGTTTCCGGTGTTTGCAACTCAGTTGTGGCGGTTTGTCGCGCCTGGTCTCTATTCAAAGGAGAAAAAGGCGTTTCTGCCCTTCCTTTTGGCAACTCCCGTGTTGTTCATGCTTGGTGCCGCTATGGCCTATTATATGGCGATCCCGGTCGCGCTGAATTATCTGCTTGGTTTTGGCGGCAATGTCGGCGGCGTGCAGCAAGAGGCATTGCCCGGCGTCGACAACTATCTCAGCTTTGTGATGAAGTTCATATTTGGCTTCGGAATTTCATTCCTCTTGCCGGTTTTGCTAATGCTCCTCGAACGGGCCGGCATTGTTACTCTTGAGCAGTTAAAAAGCGCAAGGCGCTATGCCATTGTTGGTTCGTTCGCGGTTGCGGCGGTGCTGACCCCGCCTGATGTGGTGTCGCAGCTGTTACTCGCGATACCCCTATGCATACTTTACGAACTGGCGCTTGTTGCGATCTGGCTTACGCACCGCCGGAAAACGAAAACGGCCCCGGAAGCATCCGAAGCCGCAATCGAGTAAACCGGGTCCGGAAATCAGATGGCTTTATCGCCAGCTTCACCAACCGATTCAATATCTTCGCCTACACCCTTTACGGTGTTGCAGGCGGCTGCCAGCAAAGAAGCCGAAAGCAGGATGACTGTTGCTAATTTACGCATTTGAATGCTCCATGATCTAGCCAAGTCGTGATCGACCTTCTTGGGAAACATGGAGCGGCGGCAAATGTTCCGGTTTGCTCAGGTAACCTTGTCGCCAGCGTCGCCCACCGACTCGATATCGCGGCCAAGGCCCTTGACGGTGTTGCAGCCTGCCAAAAGCAGCGATGCTGAAATGAGGATTGCCGCAGCAATTTTGCGCATGAATTTTCTCCGATGTTGTTGACGCGGTTTAGCATGCAGACGCGAGCCTGAACAGGCGCTGACAATCAGAAGCTGAACCTTGCCGTCAAGCGGAAGTCACGCCCCGCAAGCGCCACGAAATCCTTGGTGAAGGACGCGGCACGGCGTGCTTCAACGTCAAAGATATTGTTGGCCGCCGCAATCAGGCTGATGTTGCGATCGTTGCCAAATGGTCGCCATGTCAGTGACGCGTTGACCATCGTGAAACCTTCGGTCGGTGTTTCGGACACGGAAAAACGGTTCTGGTCGGCATTCCATTCGACTTCACCGCGTAGCTCGACGTTCGCACTCTGCAATTCGAGGCCGCCCAGCAACCTGAGTGGCGGTATACGTGGGGCTGGCCCTGCGCCGCTAATACTGGCGCGTGTGTAGTCCGCTACCCCGTCAACCGCGATGTCGAATCCGCCCAGATGGGCAAGCTGCGTGCTGGCTTCGGCTTCAATGCCCCAGACGCGGGCCTTGCGTTGCAGGTAAACAAATTCGGGCAAGTCATCGACAATCGCGCCGGTCGCGCTTTCGTAAATGAAGGTACCGAAACGGTTGGCGTATAAGGTGGTGCTGAAATCGAACCGCGTGCTGTCATAGCGCGCGTAAAGCTCGCCGTTCCAGCTCCGCTCGCTGCGCAGGTCGGGATCACCAACCTCGAACGATTGCGTCGCGACATGCGGGCCGTTGGAATATAGTTCTTCGATAGAAGGCGCGCGACCGGTGCGCGAGATGTTCGCGCCGATTTTCAGGTCGCCGATATTGTAGCCGACGCCCAATGCGGCGGAAAAATTGTTGAAGTTGCGCTCTAGTCCAAGCGTTTGCGCCTCCGAGCGCGCATGGTCGAACCGGAGCGCGACTTCGGTGTCGAGATCGCCAATGCTGAATTCCTGGAGCGTGAACAGGCCGATCTGGTTGCTACGCGTCGGCGGAACGAAGGCTTCGTTGCCCACCGCCTCGAAATCGCGCGTCTGATATTGCAGCCCGCTTGCTCCCCGCCAGCCGCCGCGCTCGTTTTGCGTCAGTTCGAATCGCGATTCGATCGCCTTACTGAAAAAGGTCGTGCCGACATCAGTGCCTTCGAGTTCGGCGTGCGTGTAGTTTGCGTAGCCAACACGCAGGCGCATTTTGTCGAACAGGCCATCGCCAAGTTCGACCTCGCCACGCAGGTCGAAGCGATATTGCCGCAGGTCTATTGTGACCTCGCCTCCAACGGGCTCGGCAAAATCGGGGCGTTCGGGAATGCCATATCTGGTATCGTAAATGTTGAACGAAGCGCCGAGACTGCCGCCATCATCGATGAAGGCTCCGCCGGCACCGAATGTCCAGGTTTCGACGCCGCTATTGGGCAGGCGACCGCGATAGCCCGCCCACTCGCGTGCGTTAGCCGCGGAGATCGTATTGCCCAATGCCTGTTGGTCCGCGGCGAAGTTCGCTGCTTCCGCCCGCAATGACGGAGCGAGCAAAAAGCCGCCAATATCCAGATCTTTCGATTTGCGATAACTGCCATCGATATGTGCGACAAAGCGGTCGCTGACTGGGACATCGACTGACGCACCGCCGGAGTATTCCTTGGATGCCGTCGAATAGCCAAGTAACGCGTCGATATGCACGGCTTCGGTCGGCACGGCGCGCGGGATTCGCTTGTCGATTACATTGACTGCGCCGCCGACAGCCTGTCCGCCGAAAAGCAACACGGCCGGTCCGCGCAAAACCTCGATGCGCTCAGTGGTAAGCGCGTCAATGGTGACTGCGTGGTCTGCAGACGTATTCGACGCGTCGATATTGCCGATGCCGTCGGTCAGCACTGCGACCCGGTTTCCCTGAAACCCTCGCAACACAGGCCTCGATGCGCCCGGCGAAAAGCTTGTTGCTGACACCCCGGGCAGGCTGGTCAAAATATCGCCTATTTGGCCTTGTGCTTCAGCAGCCAGATTTTCACCTGAAAGTGCCGATGTGCCCGACAAAATGTCAAGCCTTTCGACATAAGGCGCGGTTACGACAATTTCCTTGTCGGTGTGGAAATCGTCATCCTGAGCATCACGGTTTGCGGAGTTGTCCTGGGCCTGCTGGGCATTGGCAGGTGACGCAATCGCTATCGATATTGCGACAAGGCTAACCGGGAAAAGGGCAAAGCGGACAATTTTCATGAGTGTATCGGACCTGTAATTGAAAGATGCGCGCTGGTAGCTAGTATGTTATAATATAACAATACCCAATGTCGGCTTTTCGATAAAATGCAGTTTATGGGCGACAATGTGCTGCCAAGCTGGATTGTGAAGTAGGCAATATAGACTTGCTTGCAGACGCCATTGAAGGCGACTAGCTGTCTCGGTCATGAATGTACTTGGTTCT
>JANLSY010000240.1:0-9023 GCA_031362665.1 Sphingomonadales bacterium | reverse complement strand
ATTTCCTGATTTTACATTATAATAGCACCAACCGCGATGACAGTCCGTTCTGGAACTATTGCCGCAATATGAGTGTGCCCGACAGCCTTACCGAAAAAATTGCATTGTTCCGGCAAAATGGCCAGATTTTCCGCGAAGACGACGAGCTTTTTACCGAAACAAGCTGGGCCGCAGTAATGATGGGGCAGGGGGTCATGATGGGCGGGCACAACGCGATGGCCGATGCGGTAAGCGAGCCGGCGACAAGCCGCGAAATTGACGAAATGGAAAAGTCGATACAATTCGTCGTACAGCATATGCCAAGCCACGGTGATTATCTGAAGAAATACTGTCCTGCACTTTCGTAAATTATATGGGCATTTCAGATGGTAGAAGGCGACACAACATGGCCGCACGGGTCTCCGCTGAAGCTCTAGAAACATTGCGGAACTCGAGGTCGAATTATTTCGTAGCAGGGGGGAAACGATGAGATTGTTCTTACAAATCGCAGGGTTCGTTTTATTGGCCCCGGTGGCGATTGCGCCAGCCTGTGCCGAGCCACCTAAACTGCCAATAGCTGAGGGCGTTTGGGTGAAAACTGATACCGCATGCAAGGCGGCCTACATTGCTCATGTCTATAATGGAGCTCGGTTTGGCACGGTGTATCTTTATGGGCCAAACCAAACGATGGGACCCGCTAACGAAACTGAAGGTCTTAATCACATTGGCCGGGGCAAAAACGGCTTTACAGTCATAAACGACGGGCCGCTTGAAGTCGCAGCACTACCAAAAGGCGAGGCAGCGGTTCGTGCGGTTTCCTTAAGCGACGGGGTTCAGTGGACGGAAACGGTTAGGCTCTGCCCATCGGCGACTCTTTCCTCAAAGTTTCGGGCAGGCCTTTTGCGAGACCGTTTGATATCCGGTGTCCGTCGGCCTTAGTTTTTGTTACACAAATGATGAATAGTGCCAAGTTGCCCGGAAGTGAAAGGACATACGGCGCGAATTCCGGGACTCTTCTGGCGTAACGGTTAGCCGACTTCCACAATGCCCGTCCCGGCGCAGGCGGCCCCCGCTAACATAGCGGTCGTACACGAGGCAAGGCTGCGCTGCTGAAACCGGTCATTCGTTCAGGCCATTATGTCGCCGCTGCCTCGCGCTACTGTTCCGCCGACATCATTTGCCAAGTTCAAACCACAATTTTCCCGAAGGTTAATAAAGCAATTCAATGCCGGTGGGTAAATCAAAATCAAACCTATAAACACGAAACCACCGGCGGCGTGCGAACGTCGTTCGCCACCCACTCAAAATAGCCGCGCATCGCACGGAAGCCCTTATCGGAGAGGGCAATGAAAATCCTCTGTTTGTCCACTTCGTCGTCCTTGCGACTGACTAGGTCCCGATCGACAAGCAGGTCGATCCAGCGCACGGCGGACGATTCAGGGATAGCTAACGCAATACAAACCGAACTGGCCGAGACTGTTCGTCCTTCGGCCCCCGCAATGAAAAGATAAAGCAGCAGATCCCATGCTGGATCGGCAAACAGGTCGCCCGGCAGGAAGCGCTCTCTGCGCCGCCGCTGTTCATATACGATTGCTGCGAACCTGCCGAGTAACAGGTCCACGGTCGAATGGTTCAGATTACTAGCCCCAACAGGCAATGATGAGGCGCTCTCAATTGCTTCCCCGGATTCTGAAGTTTCTGAAAGCGACATCAAATATTCTCCAATAGCGCTTAGTTGGTTGGAGGAATCCACGTTCCCGATTTCCTTATGGCGTCTTCGGATAGAGCGCTGCGGCCTCGATCCACGCGTTGTTCCACCCGCCGAAGGTTTTCAGTGCATCGAAACTTCAGTAGTTTGGGGGCTTGGCTTATTGACAAATTCGGTAACTCAACCTCTATTTAAGGTAATTCAGCGCGAGATACTTTTCAATTTGGGCCACTAACATTCTAAGATGAGCCAAATGCAAACCCCGACCGTTCGCGCAGCCGCGCTCAAGGGCTTTCCCAGCTTGGCGCGGTCTTATGGTTTAGAGCCGACCCGGCTGCTCAGACAATGCGATCTTCCCACTGATATTGAGGCCGATCCCGATCGGCGCGTTGCGACGGCAAGCGCTGTCCGCGTGCTGGAACTGGCGGCAATCTCCTCGGGCGCCGACGACTTCGGACTTCGGCTGTCCGAATTACGCGGCTTTTCAAACATGGGTCCATTAAGCCTGCTGGCGCGCGACGAGCCAGACGTGCGTAGCGCGATTATGGCGGTCAATGCCTATCTGCCGCTGCACATCGAGGCGCTGAATATCTCTTTGGCCGAGCAGGATGGCCTCGCAATTCTCACGTGTTTCGTTGGCATTCCTGGACCCTCCATCCAGATTAACGACCTTACCATCGGCGTGATGAACCGCACCCTCCGGCAATTGCTGCCGGACGAATGGCGTCCCGAAACGGTTTTTTTTGTACGCGCAGAGCCGACCGATTCAGGCTTTTTCGAACGCACTTTCGGAACAAGTGTCGCCTTCTTGCAGCAGTTCAACGGAATTGTTTTGAAATCATCCGATCTCGACCTACCAAACCCGATGGCGGATGCGTCGCTACGCCCGCTTACCGCCGGTTTGCTTCGATCGATCACCGCGATGCATGGAGCAACCATGACTGAACGCGTCCGACGAACGCTCGAAACCAACCTGTCGAACCGGCGATGCACTGCCGTCTTTGTTGCCAGTCAACTCGGCGTATCCCGCCGCACGCTCAATCGCGTGTTGCTGACCGAAGAGACCAGTTTCCTTAATATTCTCAACGGAGTCCGCAAGAATGTCGCCATATCTCTGATTGGTGAAACCAACAGGAGCGTGACCGAGATTGCCGATCTCCTGGGCTTTGCCAGCCCGCCCGGCTTCACCACCTGGTTTAGCAGCCAGTTTGGGCAGACGCCGTCCGCATGGCGGAGAGGTTCGCGATAATGTTGGAGTTCGGGGTGCTGTCAGTCGGATGCGAACTCGCGTCTGGTTGACGAGGAAGCTCCCTGCTGGGCTAGTTCTTAGGCCACAAGATTGCGCCACTCAGCAAAGGCGACTGAGCGTCTCCGCCTGTATCTCAGAGTGCACAGTTGTTGCGTGCGTGCGCCCAAAGACGTCCTAGAGTGACCTTGGAGCCGGTTTTCAGCCGGGCTACCTTCCGATGGTTGCCTTGCGATAATCTCAGGGTGCCCCAAAGAGGACCCAAAATGATCGAGCATCATCGTGGTGCGATCGCTATGTCACGCGTCGCGCTGGAAAAAGCCACGGATAAGCAAACGCGCAACATGGCGCAGATGACAATAGCTTTACAAACCAAAGAGATTGCAAAGATGCAGGCATGGTTGAAAAGCCACGGCAAGACTGCCCAGTAATACTGGTCCCGGTCAACAGTGATGAAAAAGCTCATCGATTTCGACCTCGACTGCACGTTTGCGACGAGCAAGCAGGCTATTGATGGGGCTACAACCTCTCAAGTGCGCGCTTCATCTTACCGATCTCTTTTTCCTGGGCCTGGATAATGTCATCACATAGTTTTTTGATTTCCGGATCGGACAGCTTAGCTTCGCGACACATCAGAATAGCGCCAGAGTGATGCGGGATCATTGAGCGAACGAGCTGTGCATCATCCACCCCGAGTTGCGTCCGCATACCAAACCAGCCTACTGCAAAAAATAGCACCGCTAACCCGATCACTAAAAGGTTTCGCGGCATGGACTGAAACATGTCACGCATGAATATCAGCATCAGCAATGCCATTGGAGCAACCATCATGAGGGTCATGTAAACATTGCTGATGTTGAAATAGAAATGATCGAGCGTGGCTATCATCGCGTACATGATGAAAAACATCAGGACAAAATCGGCGATGAGCTCAAACCCCAGCCTTAGGTAACCACGATTGTTACCATGATCCGAAGCATGAGCGCTATCCGCAACATTTGAAGACTTCGGTGCGTCGTGTGATAGCGTTATGATGTGTTTTACTCCTGCTCGCAGCGTCGGGCGAAATATGCCAAGTCGAACAACCACTGTCAGTCACGAATGTTTCCGAAAGCAGCTTTTTCAATTGGGCCCGTGCGCGGTATAGTCTCGTTTCGACCGCTTTGTCGCTAATGCCAAGTGCAGCAGCCGCTTCGGTTTGGCTCAGTTCCTCGACATATCGAAGCACGAGAATCTCGCGCAGATTATGTGGTCATTGAGCCATTCATACATCCACGCAAAGATGCAGACAGTCCGCTCCCTGCCCAATTGTACCCGTCCACTTTGCGCCCAATTGCAGTCAACAAAAGCGTCGGCTGGCTCCCGCATGAGCGGACGTTGCATCGGCAAGGTTGATATGGCTGATTTGTTTTCGTTTCCGGAAAGTCCGCTTTCAGAAAAACTGCACAGAAATCTGACGTTCAAAGCGAGGCAGGCCCTGATGGCAGAGCCCGCTAACAAAGCTGCCGTTCACGGAGCACGATTGGCTTGACGAAAGGAGCCGTTCGTCAAGCTGGAAGGGATGCACCGCAGCAGCATCGCTCCTGATTCAAACCGCACAGTCCATCAGCCGGCACTTAGTTGGAACATCGCAGCCCGCGGCGGGTTAAAGAAGCTGACATATGAAGACAGCTTCGCGCCGAATCATTCTTGTGGCGCTAGCCGCAGTCGCCTTGGCAATCGCGGGGTACTGGCTTCTGGTGCCCCGCAACCAGGAGGTCACCACCCTTGTCGTCAAAAGAGCCTTGGCAGACCGGATCCTAGCCGTAAATGGCAGAATAAGGCCGCGTCTTCAGGTCGATATTCGCCCCTCGCTGGGAGGGGAGCTGGTCGCCCTCCCGTTCGATGTCGGAGACCGGGTTGAGGCGGGACAAATACTAGCAAAGATCGACGATGCGCCCGAACAAGCTGCCATAGCAGAAGCTCAAGCTTCGCTGGCAACGCAGGAGGCAACGCTTGCGCAAGCCCGGCGAGAATTGGCGCGGTTCGTATCGTTGGGCCAATTTGCAACGAAACGAGATGTTGAACAGCGGCGTCTGGCGGTGCTGGAAGGCGAACGTGAACTCAATCGCCGTCAGGCTGCTGTGGTGCAGGCCCGCGAACTACGTGATCGCCGCGTGCTGCGTGCCCCCTTTGCCGGGGTCATTCTGGAGCGTCCGGTCGACCCTGGCCAGGCTGTCGGTATTGAAAGTGTGATTTACCGCCTGGCCGATCTCTCCAGCCCGGAAGTTAGCATCGAGGTGGATGAGGTCTATGCTGCCGAAATTCTACCAGGAATGAAAGCAACGGTTACGATGCCCGGACAGCCAGATCCGCTAACGGCCCAGGTGTTACATGTTGAACCCCGCGTCGATCCGGCAACCGGTGCGCGCGCCGTGCGTCTCGGCCTAATCGGCGCGGCAATCGATGCAGCCTCCGGGCTGACCGTAACTGTTAATCTGCTCATCGAACGACGCGAAAGCGCCATCAGCGTGCCGAGAAGTGCCGTAATGCCATCCGGCAACTCGAGCAAAGTGCGCATGATCGGAAGGGACAATTTGGTCATTGAACGTCTGGTTACCTTCATAGACTGGCCGGCAGAATCGGTGATTGTCACCAGCGGCCTCAAGCCAGGTGATCGCATACTTACAGAGCCGAACGCAGCGCAGCCAGGCGGGAAGGTCCGGGTGGCCGAGTAGAATGAATCCCTATGCCGTCAAACTGGCCATGCGGCACTTGTTGTCCCACCCGGGGCAAACCGCGCTGCTGATGGCCGGTGTGGCGCTTGGCGTTGGCGTGTTCATCTTCATGAGCGCGCTGATTGGCGGGCTGGCGACTTTGCTGACCTTGCGTACCGTCGGCAGTATTCCGCACATTGTGCTGGAAATGCCGGATCGCGATCCGGCAACTCTGTATATGGGTCCGGGCGCACAAGTGGTGCTTCAGAAGGACCTCAGCCGACGCGGCCAGATCACGATTTGGCAGCCAATGATCCCGATAATCGAACAGTCTTCCGGTGTTATCGCCGTTTCGCCGCAAATCAGGGGATCCGCTTTTGTCGAGCGCGGACAGGCGGTCTCCCCCGTCGGGGTAATCGGCACGATGCCGGGAAAGTTATCGGTCATCGCCGAAATTGGCGGAGCGATTGTCGATGGTTCGAGCAATCTGCCCGCAGACGGCATCCTGATCGGCAGTGTCTTGGCGCGCGATCTTGGTCTGCGGGTTGGGCAGGTCGTGCAGCTAACCTCCGATCGCGGGCGGTCGCGCAGCTTCCGGATTGGCGGCATTTTCACTTTGGGTATCGCTAGCGCTGATCGTCAGTCAATCTATATGAACTTCGCTACGGCGCGGGCCTTGTTCGATCTGCCGACCGGAATCTCGCGGATCGAGATCAAGGTGCAGCCCGCAACCGATGCGGCAGGCATAGCCGAACGCCTGCGTCGATCGACCGGCCTCAAGGCCACGGCCTGGACCGAGGACAACCAGCAGCTTTTCGAAGGACTTGATGCGCAGGCCCGCACCGGTACTATCATCAAGGCATTCTCGCTGGTCACGATCATCGTCGGAATCGCCAGTGCGATGCTGCTCTCAATCGTTCGCAGGCAGGCCGAGATAGGTATCATGCGCGCGATGGGCGCCAGCCGTAGCTTGGTGATCTCGATCTATGTTTTGGAAGGCACTTTGATCGGCGTTGTTGGCGCGATAACTGGGGCGCTCGCCGCATGGCTGGCTCTGTTGCCACTCCCGCCGGTCAGTGCCGTGACAAGAGGAGATCTGCCGATCGACCGCCAGCAGGGTGATTTTCTGCTGGCCATTGCTTTGACTACTCTCGCGGCAATGCTGGCATCGATCCTGCCCGCGCGCCGTGCCGCGCGGATCGATCCGGTGGAGGCGATCGGCGCATGACCAAAGAGCAGATCCTGTCTGTTACCGGGCTGATCAAGGACTTCGGCGAAGGCGAAACTCAGACACATGTGTTGAAAGACATTAACCTGGCAATGGCGGCGGGCGAGATGGCGGCACTGCTCGGCCCGTCTGGTTCAGGCAAGAGCACCTTGTTGACCATCCTCGGCACACTGATGCGCGCCACCGGAGGTACACACGAAATGCTGGGGGTGGACCTGATGCATGCC
This sequence comes from Sphingomonadales bacterium, assembly GCA_031362665.1. Classification (GTDB taxonomy): domain Bacteria; phylum Pseudomonadota; class Alphaproteobacteria; order Sphingomonadales; family Sphingomonadaceae; genus Sphingorhabdus_B. Next base: position 1,939 of record JANLSY010000240.1, on the reverse strand, counting down.
AGCGAAGCGCGGCGCACCGAGTTCCGCAGCAAGAACCTTGGCTTCGTGTTCCAGTTCCACCACTTGCTGCCCGACCTTTCCGCGCTGGAAAACGTGATGATGCCGGCGGCCTGTGCTGCAGGGCGGGAGACCGCTGCGATGCGCGCACGGGCTAGTGAATTGCTCGACGCTGTCGGACTGTCGGATCGCCGGGATTTTCGCCCGGCAGCGATGTCGGGTGGCCAGCGCCAGCGGGTTGCGGTAGCGCGCGCGCTAATCAACAATCCCGTGCTGGTTCTGGCCGATGAACCGACCGGCAATCTCGACCGTGAATCGGCCGACCACGTTATGGATTTGATCCGTACGATCAATCAGACGATGGGCAGCAGCTTCCTGATTTCGACCCATGATGAACATATTGCAGGGCGTTGTCAGCGCCGGATCGAGTTGCTTGATGGCCGGATCGTCCGATCCTGAGCATCGATTTGAGGTGCCGACGAAGCTTCGCGCTTTGTCAGGTCACCGCGCAACCGATATCATTATTTCGTTTCGGCGCACGAACCAAAGCGTCCATGGCGGATCATATTGCGCCAATGACGGCAATCCCATCGCTTGCAAATGCTGATCCTTGATGAAGCCCCACAATTCATCAGTCTTCGCAGCGATGATGTCACGCCGTGCTAGCCCGCTGAACCGTACCACGGCCATGCGCGCCGGCGCTACGACATGGAGGTGCACTTTGGGATTGTTCGGCTGTGGCAATGTCTCGAGCGTCGAACCGCGTGGCATTATGAACCTGATCACCCAGTTACCATCGCCGCCGCTCTGCAAGACGGGTGCCGTCATCGCGATCTTCTCGCCACCCGCAGCGGCCTGCGTGACCGGCGCCGTCATAGCAATCTTTTGCTTGGCGGTGTTGCCGCCAAAAATATAGCCGGCGAGGAGGCGAAACCCGTTGCTCGCTGCATCTTTGCGGTCGCCCGTTACCGATACTTCGGCCACGACCAGTTCTGGATAATCACGTACTTCGAAGTCGCCCTTGGCGAGGCTCACGGTGAACGAGGGTTCTTCAGTCGCCACGGCACATCCTGCTAGCAGGCTGAACCCAAGCAACAGAGCGAATTGATGTGATTTCATGATATGCTCGTGGCTGGTTCTCTTTTTGTGCACGCGGATCTGGCGAGTCAGCCATGTTTGTCTGGTGCTTGGTCGGCTTGCACAGACCAATCCGCTGGTGCGTCTTCCTTATCGGCACTCGCGATAGCTGCCGTCGGCTGGACCTTTCCGGGCGTATGGTGGGCGGGGGCATAGATCGCATAGATCTGCATGGGTGTCGCGCCGATATTCGTGATGTTGTGCCACGTTCCTGCCGGAACGAGTACGCACCATCCGTCTGAAACTTTCTCGTCGAAGGTCAGGTTATCCTTCGTATCGCCCATCTGGACGCGACCATTGCCAGCTTCGAGACGGAGAAACTGGTCGGTCTCGGGATGCGCTTCCAGGCCGATGTCGCCACCAACCGGAATCGACATCAGCGTCACCTGCAAATAGCGACCGCTCCACGCGACCGCGCGGTAGTCAGGATTTTGGTTCGTGGCGTGTTCGATATCGAACGATTGTGGTTTTGGGCCAATGTCCACAATCCGTGCGTCCGTGGTTGCCATGAACGATCTCCTGATAACTTTCAAAACAGCGCGTCAGCCTCGCGGTCGGGCCCGATTAATTGGCCCCGCGACGCGCCGCTTCGCTATAACGCCCTTCGACCAGTGATCAATTGATAAGCAATGGCGACGACGGCGAGTATTAGAAGAAGATGGATTAAGCCTCCGGCAACATGAAACACGGCGAAACCGAGTAACCAGAGAACAAACAATATTACTGCAACTGTCCAAATCATGGTTGTAGCCTTTACGAATAGAATGATTAACCTTAAACTTTCTGGGCACAATTTAGTTCCGTT